>JAAAOD010000233.1 GCA_009908535.1 Verrucomicrobiota bacterium | reverse complement strand
CCGTACTCATGGGATGTGCAGGAATGTGCTGCGCGGTCCCCTGAGTCAAGGGGACAACGGGCGCCGAAGGGGATATTTACGCGGCCGGCCAGCTTTCCCCGCTCCGAACTTGCCTGCCGTTGCCCCGCCTCCATGATGTCGAGAAATGAGGTCATTTCCCGGACCCGTCCAGTATCCGGATCGATGGGATAAAAATTACATTGAGGGACGGATTCGCAAGGAGCGAGGCCGCCTTGGCTGGGCGAGTGACGGGCATGTCCTTGCGAAGCGAAGCAAGCCCCTGCTCTACCGGATAGCGGAACTGTCCCTGAGCGTCAGTGGACTCTACCGGCGCGGTCACCGGAATTTCCTCAACCCGCGGTTCCGGGAAATCGAGCATCCGCTTCCCGCATGGCCCGCGGATCTGGACGGATTCTGCCTCCTTCAATTATCCGATCTGCACATCGACCTCGATCCCCGCCTCGTCGATCCCGTCCGGGCCATCCTCCGCCGCACGGAGGCGGACCTGTGTGTCATCACCGGCGATTTCTGGGAAGGCGGCCGCACCGACCACCAAGAGGCTCCCGGAGCCCTTGCGGCAGTCCTCAAGAGCCTCCCTCGCGGGGTCGCCGGCCCCTTCGGCGTGCTCGGGAACCACGACGCTATCGCTTGCGGGGCATGGCTTGAATCACGGGGGCTTCGCATCCTGCTCAATGAGGCGGTGGAAATTCAACCCGAAGGCAGGGAAGCTTCCTTCGCCCTCGCCGGGGTCGACGACGCCTACTACTTTGCGAGCGCGGACGTTGCCGGGGCCGCCGCGCAATGTCCCGCGCACCGCTTCCGCCTCCTCCTCAGCCACAGCCCGCAGACCGCCCCGGCGGCGGCCCGTCATGGTTTCGGCCTACTGCTGAGCGGACACACCCACGGGGGCCAGATCCGCTCCCCTGGCGGTTTCGGCCTGCGGTCCATGCCGGGGATTCCGCGAAAATATTTCCGCGGGCTGTGGCAGGAAGGGCCCCTCCGCGGCTACACCTCCTCCGGAACCGGGGCCTGCCAGATTCCCCTCCGTTTCCATTGTCCCGGAGAAATTGTCCTGCACCGCCTGCGCAGTCGGCCCGATTGACAATTTCTGACAGCTTCCGTTACACTCTTTTCAGAATTTGCCAAAGATGGCCATCTCCAATAAACAACGCCTTGACCTGGTAGAGGCCTACATTCGCGAACACAAATACGCGGACCTGCACGACCTCGCCGAGAAATTCGAGACCAGCCTGTCCACCATCCGCCGCACCCTCAACGACCTCGAGGCCTCGGGCATCATACGGCGCCACCACGGCGGGGCCAGTCTCATCGAGAACGGGGGCGCGGGCGGCTACGATTTCATCACCCAGGATGACAGCCACGCCGAGGAAAAGCGCCGCCTCGCCGCCGCTGTCCGCGACCAGGTCGAGGATGGCATGACCCTCTTCATCGACGGCGGAACGACGACCTATGCCGTCGCCAAGGCCCTGCTCGAACGTCGCCTTATCCTCATTACCAATTCCCTCCCCATCGCGGCCCTCCTCAACGAGGTCAGTAACTGCGAAACCATCGTCACCGGGGGCACCCTCTACAATCGCCTCGGCGTCCTCTGCGGACACACCTGCGAGGCCACCATCGAGGAAATGCACGCCGACCTCGCCATTCTCGGCTGTGCCGGGATCACCGCCGAGGGCGTCTGGAACAGCAACAACCTCCTCGCCGGCTATCAGCGGAAAATGGTGCAGTCCGCTGACTCCACCCTTTTCGTTGCCGACGCCTCCAAACTGGGCCGCCGTGCCCTCGCCCTCAGTCTGCGCTACCAGCCCCGCCTGCACGTGCTCTCGACCGGTGACCCTTCCCCGCAATTACAAGAGGAAGCGGCCGCAAGGGGCAGTTCCTTCCTCTCCTGCTCCTGACCGCCTGAACCAACGACTTCCGATCAGGAATCGGTCAAGGGGTCAGACCTTGGATTTTGGCATAGAGCAGTTATGCCAAAATCCAAGGTCTGACCCCTTCACCGATGAAACCGCGAGAGGTGGAGGGTAAGGAGGAGGAGGCTGAGGAGGAGACCAGGGAGGACCACGAGCATGGGGGCCTGGTAAAGGTAAGCCTGATTCTGGCGGAGGATGGATCCCAGTTCGGTGAAATCGGGATCGCCGATGAGGCCGAGGAAGGCGAGGCCGCTGAGTTCGAGGGCGCTCATGGCGAAGAGGAGGCGGGCGAGGGCGAGGAGGTCGGGCTGAAGATTGGGCCAGAGGGCCCAGCGGAAGAGCAACCAGCCGCGGGCGCCGAGGACTTCGCTGGAGCGGACGTAGAGGGCGCCGCGGACCGTTTGCCAGAAAACGCGCAGCTGCCGGAAGGCGAAGCTGGTGTTGCCGATGCCGACGGCGAGGACGAGGGCGCCGGGCGAAGGATTGAGGAAAACGAGAAGGAGCAGGCCGATGAAGAGGACGGGCACGGCGACGGCGAGGCCCATGAGGGAACGGACCATGCGCCCCACCCTTCGGGGGCCTGTCTGCTCGACGAGCAGGAGAACGGCGGCGAGAAAAAAGGTCAGGAGCAAGGCCGCACCGGAAAGGAGCACGGTATGCCCGAGGCCCTCCCAGAGGCGACTGAGGAAATCGCGCCCGAGACCGTCGACGCCGAGCCAGTGCGCGGGGCTGGGGCCGCTGGGGGCGAGATCCCGGAAGGACTGGGCGCGCGGATCGTGGGGGGTAAAGAAAAGTCCCGCGAGGGCGAAGAGCAGCATGGCGGCCGCGCCCGTGTCCCAGACCAACTGCCGCGCCGCCCTTTTCATGAATCTTTTCGTTCCGCAAGCTGGTGGTCGAGGCGCCTTGCGAGCAGGTCCGCGACGGTGACGAGGGCGAGGGCGAGGACGACGATCAGGAGCAGGCCGTGTTGAATGACGTAGAGGTCCCGGTTAAGGACACCGTCGACGAGGAAGCGGCCCATCCCGGGCCAGGAAAAGACAGTCTCGGTGAGAACGGCACCGCCGAGGAGCATGCCAGCCTGGGTCCCGACCACGGTGACCACCGGTCCGCTCACCAGCCGCAGGACGTGACGCCCCCAGATGCGCAAGGGAGAAAAGCCGCGTGATTCAAGGGCGGTGACGAGGCGTTGCAGGAAGTCCTGGTTGAGCCGGGCCTCAAGGGTACCGGCGACGACGGCGGCGGGATACAGGCCAAGGGTCATAACCGGCAGGACGAGGTGGCGCAGGGAAATCAGGAAGGCCCGGCCATCCCCTGTGAGCAGGCTGTCGAGGAGAAGAAAGCCGGTGCCCCCGGGAGCGCTGTAGCGGAAATCGAAACGCCCGCCGACGGGCAGCCAGCCGAGCTGCACGCCGAACAGGAGAATGAAAAGGATGCCCATCCAGAAAATGGGCACGGTCAGGCCCATGGCAGCCAACCCGCGCACCGGCTGAAGCAGCCACCGCCAGCCGGTGGCATGGGCGGTAAGGACCAGGGTGGCTCCGAGCATGGTCCCCCAGAGAATCCCGAGGACAGCCAGTTCAAGGGTGGCGGGCAGGAAACGGCCGATCTCCGCGCGCACGGGGCGACCGCTGATCAGGCTGTCCCCCCAGTCGAGGGTGACGAAATCCGCCACGCCGCGCAGATAGCGGACGGGAAAAGGATCGTTCAGCCCGAGGCTGTCGCGGATTGCCTCCACGCGCGCCGGATCGGGATTCTTGATGCGGAGGCTGACAGGATCCTCCGGCATCGCCTCGATGGCAAGGAACAAGCCGAAGCTCGCGATGAAAAAAATAAGCACCAAGCGCCGGAGATTCTCGAGAAGGCCGGCGAAGAAGGGCCCGAAGGGTCGTCTTTTTCTGCTGGAGGTCATCCGCGCCCTCACGGGGTGGCCGTCGCGTCGGCTTCGCGCTCCGGTTTCCAGTAGGCCGGGCCAAAGAAATGGTTCCCCGTCGGGGAGAGCCGGTAGCCACCGACACGGTCATCGAGGACGGTGATCTGCTCCCCCTGTACCAGCGGAATAAGCGGAAGGTCCTCCGCCCAGAGGGCCAGCACCTCACTGTAAAGGGCCTCGCGTTTCTCCGCATCTGTGACGCGGACGGCCTCGTCGAGGAGGCGATCCATTTTGTCACTACGGTAAAAGGAAATGTTCGTCGCCGATCCTTTCACGGCGGCATCGCTGTGAAAGAAGGTGCGCAGGAAATTGTCGGGATCGGGCGTATCGGCGATCCAGCCGAGGAGGGCCATTTCGTAATCGCCGTTACGGGTCGTGTGGAGGTGGCTCTTGAACTCGCGGTTGACGATCTCCACCTTGAAACCGGCGGCTTCGAGATCGCTGCGGACGAGGGAGGCGATCCGCTGCGGGTCGGGGAAATACATGCGCGGCTGGCCGAAAGTGGCGAGGCGCAGGGGCTTTTCGGTCCATTCGGGATGGGCCTCGACGAGGGCGGCGGCGGCGTCCGGGTCGTGGCGCAGCGGTCCGTCGTCCTCCGGAATGCCGAGGAATTCGGGCGGGGCCGGGTAGGCGGCCGGGCGCCCATATCCGCTGAGGGCGAGACGGACGAGGTTCTCCCGGTCGATGGCCAGGGCCACCGCGCGCCGGAGGCCGGGATCGCGCATCCGCTCCTGCAGGAGGCTGAAGGCAAGGTAGCCGACATTCATGCCCGGCTGGTGCAGGATCCGGAATCGCGGGTTCCTGCGCAACTCCGTCAGTTCCGCCGGCTGGACACCGTCGAGGCCGTGCAACTCACCGCTCTTGAGGGCGGAAAGCCGGGAGGCGTTGAGGGGGATGGAGCGCAGAACCATACGGTCGAAGCCCGGCCCGGGCTCGCCCCAGTAATCGGAATTGGCCTCGAAAAGCACGGCCTCGTTGGGCCGCCAGCTGACAAAGCGGTACGGGCCGGTGCCGACCGGATGGTAGATCATCTGTTCGCCGTGCTGAGCAAAGGCCCCCGGACTGACCAGCCATGCCGGGAAGCTGGCGAAAGCGCCCAGAATCCCCGCATTCGGCTGTCGCAAGTGAAAGCGCAACGTCATGGCATCGACGGTCTCAAGAACTTCCACATCGGAAAACAGGTTCAGCCAGTACTGGAAGCTGGCCTCCTCGAAATGCGCGGGATGCTCCGGATCCATCTGCCGGTCAAAGCTGAAGCGCGCGGTTTCGGCGTTCAGGGGCGTTCCATCATGA
>JAAAOD010000007.1 GCA_009908535.1 Verrucomicrobiota bacterium | reverse complement strand
GCAGAAGTATCCGGAACGCATGGCCTTCACCGCCACGCTGGGGGGATTGCTCCTGGTCTGGCTCGGCATCAACTATTTCGTCGTTCGGAAAGCCGATCCGGAGATTTCGCTGGAGACCGCGCGTTATCTCTATCCGGCCGGGATCTTTCTCAACCTCGCCTTAAGCTGGAATCTCGCCCTCTATCTGGACAATCTGATTCCCGGGACGGAGGGAAAGCAGCACTTCATTCTCTACTTTGTCGGGATCGGGATCGCGCTGTTTCTCATCGTACGGTGTTTCGACATCAAGTGGCTGCGGGCGGAGGCGGATATCCGCTTGCTCGAGGACCGTGACAGCTGATCCCGGGCAAGGCGAAAAAGGCCGCATCCGGCAGTTACCGGAGGCGGTGGCAAACCGGATTGCGGCGGGGGAGGTCGTGGAGCGGCCGGTCGCCGTGGTGAAGGAGTTGGTGGAAAACGCCCTCGATGCCGGGGCCGGGACGGTCGACATCCAGTTTGAACGCGGAGGCAAGGCCCTCATCCGGGTCGCGGACAACGGATTCGGCATGACGAGCGAGGAGGCCGTGCTCGCGCTCCGTCGGCACGCCACGAGTAAGATCCGCGACGTCGAGGATATCCTCCGCATCGGCAGTTTCGGGTTCCGCGGGGAGGCCCTGCCAAGTATCGCGAGCGTCTCCCGCTTTGTCCTTCGGACGCGGCCCCCGGGACAGGCGGAAGGAACGGAAGTGCGCCTTGGCCGGGACGGGCAACCGGAGGCAAGGAGCTGCGGCATGTCTCCCGGCACCGAGGTCGCGGTCGAGAACCTCTTCCAGAGTGTGCCGGCGCGGCGCAAGTTCCTGAAGACGGAACGGACGGAGTCGGCGCACATTGTCCACCTCAGCCGCCTCCTTGCGGTGGCCCATCCGGAAGTGGGCTTTTCCCTGACCGAGGACGGGCATGAGCTCTTCCGTAGTCCGGCCTGTCCGGACCGGCGCCAGCGTGTGCGGGAGATTTTCGGGCGGAACCGCGCCGAGGAGATGCTTCCTTTTACCGCCAAGGCGGAGCCCTTCGCGATGGAAGGCCTCCTTGGTCGTCCCGGGAGCGGCCGGAGCACGCGGGCGGAAATGATCACCTACGTCAACCGCCGCCCGGTGAGCAACCGTGTGCTGGCTTATGCCCTCATCGAAAGCTACCATCGCTTTCTTCCGCGCGGACGGTATCCGGTCGCCTTCCTTTTCCTCGAGATACCGCCGGAGCAGGTCGACGTGAATGTCCATCCCGGCAAGCGCGAAATCCGTTTTCGCAACGAGCCTGCCGTCCGTCAGGCTGTCATGACGGCCCTGACCGGGTTTCTGCAGGCGACCACGGAGGCTCAGCTCGGGCGGGCCTCCGGGGAAGAAGCGCAGAGAATTCCCCCGTCGCCACCTCCGGCCCCTGCACCGGCGGTGGTGCCCTCGAAGCCCTTGCCCGCCTCGCCCCCGCCTGCCAAGGATCCCTTTCCGGCCGCACCACGGGAACCCCGCTCCCTCTCTTCCGATTCCGGGGAGCGCAGGGCGGACGTGCCGGGCGGAAACAAGCCATGGACGTTCGCGGGGAGACTGCAGGAGCGGATCGGCCTCTTCAGCGCGGAAAGCGGACTGGTACTCCTCAATCCCCGGGCCGCACAGGAACGCGTGCTCCTTGAGCGGATCAGCAGGGAAAGCGCCGGCGCGGCCCCCGAGCGGCAGGCGCTGTTGATGCCGCCGGTACTCGAACTCCCGGCCCTCGAAGCCGGTGTTCTCGCTGACCAGATCGACTTTTTCAATGACCTCGGCTTTGAAATGGAACCCTTCGGCCGGCATGCCTTCCGCCTTCGCTCCGCTCCCGCATGGCTGCGGTACGGAGATCCGGAGGCGATGGTCCGCGATCTCGTAGGCCGTTTACGCGACCGGGGAGCGGGCAGCGGGGGAGGCACCCCTTCGACGGAGGTGATAGCCCGCCGGGCTGCCATGCGGGAAGCCCGCGGGGGTGCGCCGCCGCGCAACGCGGAGGAATGGGAGGCGCTGGCGAATTCGCTCCTGGCCTGTGAAAACCCCCTCCTGGATGCCCGCGGACGCCCGACCTTTATCGAGATCCGCAACGGGGAAATTGCGCGCAAGCTGATGCTGGAAAACCTCGGGGAGCTCGATCCGCTGGAGGGTTTGGTGGGACCCGAGGCACCGGAGGACTGATCCCCCGCAAGCCCGGCGAAGGTTTACAACTGCCGCAAAGCGTCTCCCAGCACCGCCACGGTCCGCTCAAGGTCTGCCTCGGTGTGCGCGGTGGAGATGAAGCAGGTCTCAAAGGGACTTGGCGGGAGAAAAACCCCGTTTTCGAGGGCGTGATGGAAAATCTTTTTGAATGGGTCCGTGTCGCTGGCGAGCACATCGTCGAAGGAGCGCACCGGTTCGTCGGCGAAAAAGAGCGAGAACATGGAACCGGCCTGGGGGACCTGCAGGGGCAGCCCCTTCTGGCGGGCGACCGCGAGGAGGCCCTCCTGAAGAAAGGCGCCCTTGTGTTCGAGGTCGGCGTAGGGATCGAGCTCGCGCAGCAGATCGAGGGCGGCGGTCCCGGCCGCCATGGCGAGGGGATTCCCGGAAAGGGTCCCCGCCTGGTAGACCGGTCCGAGGGGAGCAAGCGTGTCCATGATTTCGCGCGAGCCGCCAAAGGCCCCGACGGGAAGCCCGCCGCCGATGATTTTCCCCATCGCGGTCAGGTCGGGGGTGATGCCGGTGAGTTCCTGCACACCTCCCGGGGCGAGACGGAAACCGGTCATGACTTCGTCGAAAATCAGCAGCGTACCGTTGCGGCTGCACAACCGCCGCAGGGTTTCGAGGAACCCGGGCTCGGGCAGGAGGAGACCGCAGTTTGCCGGATACGGCTCGATGATGACAGCGGCGATCTCCTCCCCCTTTTCCGAGAAGAGGGCGTTCGCGGCCTCGGGATCATTGTAGGGCAATAGATGCGTCGTGGACGCAAAGGCGGCCGGGACCCCCGCACTGTCGGGATTTCCCTGGGTCAGCGCACCCGAACCCGCCTTCACGAGGAGGGAATCGACATGGCCATGATAGCAGCCCGTGAACTTGACGACGGCGTCCCTTCCGGTATGGCCGCGGGCCAGGCGCAAGGTACTCATGGTGGCTTCCGTACCACTGTTGCAGAAACGCACCTTTTCGAGGGACGGCACCATATCGACCACTCTCTCCGCGAGGGCTACTTCATGTGGCGTGGGGGTTCCGAAACTTGTCCCGTCTTCGAGGGCTCCGGCGATCGCCCGGCGAACCGGTTCCGGATTATGGCCGTGGACGGCCGGTCCGTAGGTGCACACGTAATCAATGAGGTCTTTCCCGTCCACGGTGCGGAGGCGGCTGCCCTTCGCCGACTTGGTGAAGAAAGGGGTTCCGCCGACGGAACGAAAGGCGCGAACAGGCGAATTCACGCCTCCGGGAAGCAGTTGCTCGGCGCGCTGGAAATAGTCTCCGGAAACATTCATAGGGTTCATCGCAAGGCGGGAAAGTCGGGCTTGGCAACCATCAAAGAAGAGAGGCTCCATCCAAGGAGAGAAATAACCGCCTGCGGGGAAATGCCTTACCGCGTGCGGTGATTTGTCGGACACTTATTTTATGGTCGCCGTTTTCGAATCCCAGTCTACCATCCCTGTACTTTTTCCTCCGGACCGCCAGGCGGCAACGCGGCGGCTGCAAACCTTTCTGCCGCACGTCGCCGCTTACGCCCGGGAACGAAACTACGACCGGCCCGGTCATCGTGAAGTCAGCCGCTTGAGTCCCTACCTTCGCCACCGGCTTCTCACCGAGGGCGAGGTGGTTGACGCGGTGCTTGACCGCACTTCCTACCACGATGCGGAAAAATTCATCCTCGAGGTATGCTGGCGCAGCTACAGCAAGGGCTTTCTGGAACTCCACCCCTCGGTCTGGAAATCTTTCCTGAAAAGTGTAGTTGAAGATGAGGCCCGGCTTGGTCGCCGGGAAACTGAGCGCCTCGAGGCCGCCCGGAACGGCCAGACCGGTATCGCCTGTTACGATGCGTGGGTTCGCGAATTGCTCGATACGGGATACCTCCATAATCATGCCCGCATGTGGTTCGCGAGTATCTGGATTTTCACGCTGGGTCTCCCGTGGAGCCTCGGGGCCGCATTCTTCCTGCAACATCTTCTCGACGGCGATCCGGCTTCCAACACGCTCGGCTGGCGGTGGGTTGCCGGTCTGCACACGCAGGGGAAAAACTACCTCGCCCGCGCTGACAACATCCGCAAGTATACAGACGGTCGCTTTTATCCGTCCGGGCAGCTGCGCGAGCAGGCGCCGCCCCTCGAGCCGCAGGGATCGCATCCGCAGGTCGGTCTGGCCCCGGTTTCGAAGGGATGGGATCTTGCTTCCCCCGACCTTTCCACCTGCCCGGCGGGGCTTCTTGTTCTGCCGGAGGACCTGAGCCCGGAATGTAGCCAACTCGGGGAGGCCCCTTTCAGCAGCATCTGCCTGTTTGAAGCCCGTGATATCGAAGAGGCGCTCATGCCTTCCACGCGCGTGCAATCTTTCCGGGAAGAGGCCTACGCCGACGCTGTGAAACGGATTGCGGAGCACTGGTCGGCCCGGGCCGTTCCCGTTACAAGCCAGGTCGAACCTCAAAGCCGGAAAGCGTGTGCGGACAACGTGGGCTGCTATGACGCGGCCATGCGTATTTACCACGGGAAAGTCGACCGCTGGGTCGAATCCGTGGCGGCGTGGGCTCGGTCGGAAAACCTCAATTCGGTGTGGATGCTGCAGCCGCCAGTCGGTCCCTGGCGTGACGCCATGCCGCGCCTCCGGTCGGCTCTCCGACCCCTCAACGTAACCATTTTTGAATACCGCCGCCGTTGGGACCAGCTTCACTGGCGGCACGCCACCGGCGGTTTTTTCAAATTCAAAAAGAATCTCGAATCGAGGATTAACGGTTATCGCGAGGGCCTCCTTCCCTTCGCCTAGAACAGGGGCCTTAACACACAGTCCGGTACTGAATAGTCTCGACCACCTGGTCTCGGGCAAGAACGTTGGTAATGATGACCGAGCTGTCTCCCTTCCGCGCCCATCCTCCCGTCTTCAGGCGTTCGTAGGCATTAAGAATGGTCTGCTCGAAATCCTCCTCGAACTCCATGAAGAACGGC
>JAAAOD010000171.1 GCA_009908535.1 Verrucomicrobiota bacterium | reverse complement strand
ACCGACGGGGCGACGAAATCCCTTCCCCGCGGGGAGCTCGATCAATCCCTGCTCAAAGGCGGCCCCCTCGAACCGCTTTGCCAGCATCTCAGCTTCCGCATCGAGGCGGCCGGATCCCCCGACAACTACACTGTCGTGGGCTTGCAATTCTAATCGGGCATTTCCCGGGGCGGAAACCCTGTGCCGGGGATGGCGGGATTCAGTCCCGGTCCCTCCCCCTGTCGTCATGGCTTTCGACCTCCGCGAAGAACCTCCGCAGCTTCTCCGCGTCCTTCCGTCCCGGCGTTGCTTCCACACCGCTGTTCACATCGACCATCGTGGCCTCCGTCGCGGTCAGAGCCTCGCGGATGTTGTCGGGCTGCAAGCCCCCGGCGAGGATCCAGTTCTTGTGCTGGTACATCAAGGTGCAGTCGATAAAGCGCTGCCAGTTTTCGCCGCTTTTGCCCGTGCCGCCGTAGGCTTCCGGATCGTAGGCATCAAGGAGGATGGTCTCGGCGAATTCCATGATGACCTGGGGAAAGGAACGGTCCGCGGGACCGAGGCGCGGAGCCAGCCACAGCGCCTCCGTCCCCACTAGGCCCGACCAGCCCGCGAGCGTGGCCATGGAAATCTCAAGGTCAAAATGGATCTGGCAGGCGTCGAAGCCGAAGGTGAGAAGGTGTTCCAACCGGTCCGTGGCCGTGGAAACATCCACCAGAACGCGCTTTCCCGCGGGGATTGCCGCGAGGATCTCCGGCAGCTTTTCCTCGGGGACGGCGCGGGGGGATTTTGGATACACGATAACGCCGAGATAATCCGCCCCGAGGGAGAGGGCGCGTTCGGCATCCTCCGGGTTGGTGATACCGCAGACTTTGATGCGGGTTTTCATCGTTCGTTTCCTTCGTTCTTGTTGGCAAACCAGCCGACAAGGGCTGTCACCATTCCCTCGATACCGGGGTCGCCGGCCTCGACGTGGACCGGAATTCCGCCGGCGCGCATCCGTTCGCTCGTCTGCGGCCCGAAGCTGCACAGGGCGGGCATCCGCGCCCCGTCTTCAAGTTGCAGGTGCGTCGCCTGTTCGCCAAAGGCCCGCACCGCCGAGGAACTGGCAAAAATGAGGGCGTCGGCCCCCTTGCGGCGGAATTCCGCCGCTTCCTCGACGCCGGAAAGGTCCTGCGGGTCGGTGCGGTAGACCTGGAGTTTATCGACGATGGCGCGCGCTTCCCAGAGCCCTTTTTCGAGGTCCTCCCGGTTCTGGTTGCCGGTGATGAGGAGAATCTTCAGGTTATCCACGGTCTGCTCCTGCCCGAGGGCCTCGCACAGGCTCTCGCCGGTGGCTTCCGGAGGAACGAGATCGGGACGGAGGAAAAACGGGGAAAGGGCGTCCGCCGTTCCCGGGCCAAGGGCCGCGATGCGGACCATGCCAAGGGCACGGATGTCCTGGAAGCGGTCAAGGAACTCGCGGAAAAAATGCTCCACGCCGTTGCGACTGGTGAAAACCAGCCATTCGTAGCCGCCGAAGTCGGTGAAGATCTCCTCCGCCCTGTCCGCATCCACTTCATGCCGGATACAGATCAGGGGCAGGCTCAGGACCTCCGCCCCATGGGCTTCGAGGCGTTCCCTGAGCCGGCTGTTGCCCTCGGCGTTGCGGGTGACAACGACGCGGCACCCCCGCAGTGGTTGGCTGCTGTTCGTCATCCCTTTTCGCGCTCCTCCTGCAAAAGCGTTTCCGCAAGGACCCGCACCGTCTCCACCCCGTCCCCAACCTGCAGGGGGAAACAACGGTACCCGTGGTCCTCGGTAAAGGCGTGCAAACGGCCATTCGCGAAATGGGCCGCCACCGCGGCATGGCAACCCCCGCCAAGGGAGGCGAGGAACGTCCGTTCCAGCTCCACCGCATGCGCGGTTTCCGCACAGAAGATCCCCTTCAGGGGGAGGTCCTCTCCAGCGCGGCACTGAATCGCGATCGCTCCCTGCGCCGCCGCCGGGACACTGCTGCGCATCGGCAGAGGAAGAAACGACAAACCCGACCGGTGCCAGAGGTCGAGCCGCTGCAGGCCCGCCGCCGCCATGATGGTGCCGTCCGCCTCGCCCTTGCGGATCTTTTCAAGGCGCGTCTCCACGTTTCCCCGCAATTCCCGGAAAACGGCTTGCGGGAAAATCCTCTTCATCTGGGCGCGGCGGCGTGGACTGGCCGTCGCCAGCAGCCTCGGCGCTTTCACGCCGGTGCGCAGGATCAGGACATCGGCGGGGTTCGCCCGCGGCAAATAGCCGGCAAGGACAAGTCCCGGGGTCATCGTCGTCGGCAGATCTTTCGCCGAATGAACGGCAAGGTCCGCCTCGCCGGCAAGCAAGGCCTGCTCAAGCGCTGAGGTGAAGAGGCCGGCGCCGCCCTTCTTTTCGAGAGACCAGTTCTGTCGCTCGTCACCGACGGAGCTGACCGGGAGGATGGCAATCTCCGTCCCGGGCCATCGTTGGCGCAGCCAGGCCGCGGCGAGGTCCGTCTGTTTCCGGGCCAGCGCCGACTTGCGGGTAGTGAGGCGGATCCGCTCGGTCATCATCGCGATCATTCTGCAGGAATACGACCCGCCGCCATACCGGCCGCCGGGCCGGCAAATCCCTCAACCCGAGTAACCGGCCTGCGCGCCTTTCAGGTTGCGCTTCTTGACCCACGGCATAAGGCTGCGCAGGCGTTGGCCGGTCTTTTCGATCGGGTGGCGGGTCGATTCCTTCTGGAAGTCCTTGTAGTTTGGATAGCCTTTCTTTGCTTCCCGCACCCACTCACGCGCGAACTTCCCGCTCTGGATATCCTCAAGAATCTTTTTCATGGCGCGTTTCGAGGGTGCGCCGATCACTTTCGGGCCGCGCGTGTAGTCGCCGTACTCGGCCGTTTCCGAAATGCTGAAGCGCATGCCGCTGATGCCGGACTCGACCATCAGGTCGACAATCAGTTTCAGCTCGTGCAGGCACTCGAAGTAGGCCATTTCGGGCTGGTAGCCCGCTTCCACCAACGTCTCATACCCGGCCTGGACCAGTGCGCTGGCCCCGCCGCAGAGGACGGCCTGTTCGCCGAAGAGATCGGTCTCCGTCTCTTCGCGGAAACTGGTCTGGATCACCCCGGCCCGGGTGGCCCCGATGCCCTTTGCCCACGCAAGGGCGATCTTCTTTGCTTCCGTTTTCGGGCCTTGTTGGACGGCGATCAAGGCCGGCACGCCTTTGCCCTCCTCGTACTGGCTGCGGACGATGTGCCCGGGACCTTTCGGGGCCACCATGATCACGCTGACCCCCTTCGGCGGCTCGATGAGGCCGTAGTGAATGGTGAAGCCGTGAATGAAAACCAGCGTCTTTCCCTTTCCGAGATTCGGCGCGATCTCCTTCTCGTAGACCGCCGCCTGCTTCATGTCCGGTACCGCCAGCATGATGACATCCGCCGCCTGGACCGCCTCGCCGACGGACAGGACCTGGAAGCCCAGCTTTTCCGCGACCGGGATGGACTTGCTGCCCTTGTAGAGGCCCACGATCACCTTCATCCCGCTCTCTTTCAGATTCAGGGCGTGCGCGTGGCCCTGGGAGCCGAATCCGATCACCGCGAGGGTCTTGTTCTTGATGACGCGCAGGTCGGCGTCGCTGTCTTTGTATACTTTTGCCGGCATGATTCTCTGGTTGTTCTTGAGTTAAAGCTCCACTTTGCGGTTCCGCCGCAGGGCCGCCGTGCCCGTCCGCGCCATCTGTTTGATGCCGAAGGGAACGATCATCTCGAGAAAGGCTTCGATCTTGTTGTAGTTGCCCGTCATCTCGATGATCATACTGCGGTGCGAGACATCGACGATGTTCGCCCGGAAAATCTCGCAGATCTGCAGCAACTCGGGGCGCTTGCCCCCGTCGGCCGCCACTTTCACGAGGACCAGCTCCCGGGCCGCGAACTGCCCCTGCGCAAGGTCCTCCACCTCAATGACATCCACCAGCTTGTTCAACTGCTTGATCGCCTGGTCCAGCTGCTGGTTGTCGCCCTTTACCGTCGCGGTGATCCGCGAGCACCCGGCATCGTGCGTCGGTGCGACATTCAACGTGTCGATGTTGAAGCCACGCCCGCTGAACATCCCGGCTACCCGGGCGAGGACGCCAAACTTGTTTTCGACTAGAACCGAAAGGGTGTGTCGCATGTTGCTCTCCGTGCCCCGGTCCGGCGTGCGGGCCAATGCGCCTGCCCGGGGAATTCCTCATGGATTGACCGTTGTCGTTCCAGAGCCCGCGAAAACGGCGACATTCCCAATGCTCCCGTCCGTTTGGCAAGCAAATAAAAGAAAAGCCGCCGGACAAACCGGCGGCTGTTCCTCACTCCTTTATCCAAACAACCAAGTTAACACAAATCACAGACCCGTTTTACCGACTCTGTATTTTCTGAGACACCGTTGTCCGCGGGGTGTTCATCAATTTCCGGAATTTTCTCGCTCCTCCTCTTCGCAATACAATCCCCGGAGGAGATTCATCACCTCGTGCACGTCGTTGCGCGCGATGTGATAAAAAATCCGCTGGCGGTCCCGCCGCGTCCCCACCACCCCGAGGCCCCGCAATTTCCCGAGGTGCTGCGAGAGGGCGGACTGGCTCAGCTTCAGCTTCTCCTGCAGCGACCCCACGCCCACTTCCCCTTCCATCAACAGATGGCAGAGGATCTCCAGCCGCACGGGATTGCTCAGAAGGCGCATCGTCTCCGCCGCCCGCAGTAACCCGCGCCGGTTCGGCAAGGGTCCGCTCCACCGCTTTTGCACCCCTTCTCCACTTGACATCCCCACGTTCACTCCTTTCCTTAAGTATTTTCTAATATATAAATTACTAATTTAGTTGTTTCTCAAACAAAAGGAAGGAAAGAAGATGACGTCAACGGGAAAGGAATGGAACATCGACCGCGCGGTCCTGGTGATCGGAGGGAGTGTGGTGCTGCTGAGCCTTGGCCTGAGCCAGATCCACAGCGAGTACTGGCTGTGGCTGACGGCGTTTGCGGGAGCGAACATGGTGCAATCGGCCTTCACGGGCTTTTGCCCACCGGCCCTGCTCCTTCGGAAGCTGGGCGTGCAAAGTGGCTGTGCCTTCAGCGGAAAGGAGGGAAATTCTTGAAGGGGAGGAACGGAAAGGGACGGCGCCTTGTCATTGTCGGCGGGGTTGCTGCGGGCGCCTCGGCGGCGGCGCGTGCGCGTC
>JAAAOD010000165.1 GCA_009908535.1 Verrucomicrobiota bacterium | reverse complement strand
CAACCGCATCGCCGAACGCATCGCCCGGTTTGATCAGGTCGTCACCTGCTACCTGATGAGCGGCGGCTACGACCTTATGGTGATCGTGCGGGGGAATAATCTTCTCGAGGTGGCGACTTTTGTTTCGGAAAAACTTTCCACTCTCGGCGCGGTGCAGTCGACGGCCACGCGCTTCATGCTCCGCTGCTACAAGGTGGACGGCTTCCTCATCCACAGCGAAGGCGAGGAGGACGAGCGCCCCGCGGTGAGTCCCTGAGGATAACGTAGCGAAATATGGACTACGATCGGTACATTGCGCGCCACGTGCGCGGGCTCCGCCGTTCCGGGATCCGGGACTTTTTCGCCCTCGTGCAGCAGATGCCCTCGGCGATCAGCCTCGGCATTGGGGAACCGGATTTCGTCACCCCGTGGAATATCCGCGAGGCCGCCATCTACGGCCTTGAAAAGGGCAAGACCAGCTACACCGACAACCTCGGCCTGCTCCGCTTCCGCCGCGTCGTGGCCGACTATGTCGAACGTCAGTTCGGTCTTTCCTACAACGGGGAAACGGAATGCCTCATCGGCATCGGGGTCTCCGAGACCCTCGACACGGCCGTCCGCGCCCTTATCAATCCGGGCGACAAGGTGCTTTACCACGAGCCCTGCTACGTGAGCTATTCCCCGAGCGTACAGCTCTCAGGCGGGATCCCTCTGCCCGTGGCGACGCGCCCGGAACGGAACTTTTCCCTCACCCGGGCCGACCTCGCCGAGGCCTGGCAGCCCGGAACCAAGCTCCTCATCCTCAACTTTCCCACCAACCCGACCGGTGGTGTTGTCGCGAAGGAGCAACTACAAGATATCGCCGCCTTCGCGGTGGAGAAAGACCTCCTCGTCCTCAGCGATGAGATCTACGCGGAGCTGACCTACGAAGGGGAGCACTGCAGCATTGCCTCCCTTCCCGGCATGCGGGAGCGGACGATCTTTCTCCACGGCGTCTCCAAGGCTTTTGCCATGACGGGCTTCCGCATCGGTTACGCCTGCGCCCCGCACGAACTCATCGAGGCGATGATGAAGGTCCACCAGTACGCCATCATGAGTGTGCCCATCTTCCTGCAGGAGGCGGGGATCGAGGCCCTGCGCAACGCCGACAGCGAGGTCGCCCGCATGCGCGATTCCTACCAGCGCCGCCGCGATTTTCTCGTCCGCCGTTTTCGCGAGATGGGCCTGCGGTGCCATTTGCCGCAAGCCACCTTCTACACTTTTCCCGACGTTTCCCCGACCGGTCTCGACGGGGGCGCCTTCGCCACGCGCCTCCTCCAGGAGGGGCAGGTCGCGGTGGTGCCGGGAACGGCCTTCGGTAACGACGGGCAGGACTTCGTGCGCGCGAGCTTCTCGACGCGCTATGCCCGCATCGAGGAGGCCTGTGAGCGCATGGAGCGTTTCGTGCAAACCCTGTAGACCGCCCTCATGGAACCTCCCTTCACCGTCGCCCTCGTCGGCCGCCCCAATGTCGGAAAGAGCCGGCTCTTCAACCGCATCGCGGGACGACGCATCGCCATCGTGCACGATCAGGCCGGCGTGACGCGCGACGTCAACACTACTGTCGTGGATTCTCACTACACGTTGCTCGACACGGGCGGGATCGGCCTGGTCGCCGACATGGACCACGAGAGGCTCATTGCGGCGGCGGAAGCTCAGGTCTGGCTCGCCGTCGAGGCGGCCGACCTGATCTGTCTTGTCGTTGATGCGCGGGAGGGGCTCACCACCCTCGATGAGACGATCGCGGAACGCCTCCGCAACAGCGGGAAACCGCTGCTCCTCGTCGTGAACAAGGCCGACCATGAGCGCCAGGAGGACAGTCTCTATGAATTCAGCGCCCTCGGTATCGGGGATCCCCTTGCTGTCTCCGCCGAACACGGGCGCAATATCGCCGAGCTGAGGAAACGCCTCGGGGAAGCGGCCGGGCCGGTTCCGGCACCGGAGGCGGAATCCTCGCCGCACCGCATCCACCTCGCCTTTGTCGGGCGCCCCAACGTCGGCAAATCGAGCCTCTGCAACAGCCTTCTGCAGGATGAGAGGCTCGTCGTCAGCGAGGTTCCGGGGACAACCCGCGACAGCGTCATGCTCGACCTCGACTACGAGGCGGCGGACGGCAGGGTCCTTCCGTATCGGCTTGTTGACACCGCCGGCCTCCGGCGCCGCAAGCGCGTCGACCACAGTATCGAGTATTTCAGTACGGTGCGGTCGCGCGAGGCGATGGAAAGGGCGGATATCGTTTTCCTCGTCGTGGACGCGGAGGAAGGGGTCACCCGCCAGGATAAGGCCCTCGCCGGGGAAGTGATGGAATCGGGACGGTGCGTCGTGCTCCTCATCAACAAGTGGGACGTCGCCATCGACCGTTTCCGCGGGCGGCAGCCGGAGGGTTACAACAATATCGCGGAGTTCCGCGCGGACTACGCGAAAAGCGCGCTGGCGGAGCTCTTCTTCCTTCCGGACAGTCCCGTTCTCTTTGTCTCCGCCCTGCGCGGCTTTTCGATGGAACGGATCTTGAAAGCGGCCCGCCAGCTTTGGGAAATTTCCGGAAGGGACCTTCCCACGCCACGGGTCAACCGCCTCGTGCAGGACCTGCTCAACCAGCGCCAACCGCGTTACATGGGGCAGAAACGCTTCAAGGCTTACTACGCCGTACAGACGGGGAAGCGCCCCTTTGTCTTCCGCCTTTTCTGCAACCGGGCGACCAAGCTGGAGGACAACTACCGGCGCTACCTGCAGCGCGGATTTATCCGCAATTTCGGGCTGCGCGGCTGTCCCGTCCGCTTCGAACTACGGGGGAAGGAAGTCCGCTACGCCGGCAGGGAAACGGAAGGGAGAAAAGGAGGGCGCCGGTGAAGATCGCCTTCATGGGATCGGATCCCATTGCCCTGCCTGCCCTTGCCGCCCTGCGCAGGGAACAACCCGGCGGCTGCGAGCTGGCGATGGTTTTCACGCAGCCGGACCGCCGTCACGGCCGGGGTATGAAACTGCGGCCCAACCGGATCAAGGAATGGGCCCTCGCGGAAGGATTGCCCGTACGGCAACCCGAGCGGTGCGGGGTGGAGGATGCGGAAAGCCTGCGGGAAGCCGGCGTCGAGGCCGCCCTTGTCATGGCCTACGGGCAGCTGTTGCGGAGGGCTTTCCTGGACGCTCTCTCCGGGCGGTTTTATAACCTGCACGCTTCCGACCTGCCGCGGCTGCGCGGTGCCTCGCCCATCGAGACGGCCGTCGCGGCGGGGCTCCGGCAAACCGCGGTCAGTTTCATGCGCATCATCCCGGCGATGGATGCCGGTCCGGTAGCGGACCGGGAATTCATTACCCTCGATCCGGAGGAAACGGCCCCGGAACTGCGCGAAAAGATCGCCGCGGCCTGCCCGCGATTGCTCCGCCGCTGCCTGCCCGCCTTGCGGAAAGGAACCCTTGCCTTTGCCGATCAGGAAGAGAGAGAGGCCACCTACTGCCGCATGATCGGGCGCGCGGACGCCCACCTCGACTTCAGCGCGGGCGCGGAGGAGCTGGCGAACCGGATCCGTGCCCTGCAGCCGTGGCCGGGGACTTCCTTTCCCTACGAAGACACGGAACTGCGCGTGCATGCTGCCTCGTCTTTGGCGGAAACGCCCGGGGCCGCACCCGGAACCCTCCTCCGTGCAGGGGAAGGGGACCTGCGCATTGCCTGCGGCGAGGGGCAGCTGCAGCTGCACCGCCTTCAGCGGCCGGGGGGGAAAGCTCTCTCCGTCGCGGACTTCCTGCGCGGGTTCCCTCTGCAGGAAGGAAAGCGTCTTCCCTGCCGCGAAATGCCGCCCCTTGAGGCAAAGCAGCCCTTCGGTATGAAAAAGAAGAGTGCGCGCTGATGGTTAGGTCGTTGACCCCCGGGCAAAATCGTCCTTTATCCGGAATGATGAAGCGATCCGCGATAAGCCTTCTCCAGGCGGGTTTTCTGACGGTGTGTTGCTGCCTTCCTCTGCAGACCCAGGGCCAGTCCCTCAACGTGCAGCTGGCCAACCTCCGCAGCGATGTCGACCGTCTTGACCAGGTTGTCCGCGCCCTGCGCGTTGAAGTGGAGGCCTTGCGGAGGGAGAACCGGCAGACCCGCGAATGGGTCCGCGAACAACTCGGCGGTTCCTCGTCCGAGGTCGTCAGCCGTGATGAACTCAACCGGGTCCTGCGGGACTTTGAAAAGAAGATTCAGGACGTGAACCGCAGCAGCCGCCAGACCCTCGTCGAGGAAGTGTCCGCGGAGATCGAGACGCTCGCCCGGCAGACCCAGAAAGCCATCAAGGCTCTGACCGAAGCGGTCGAGGGACAGCCCCAGATCGAGCAGGTCATGGTTTTTAACGACGATTATCCGCAACAGGGAACCTCCTACACCGTCCAAAGCGGGGACTCCCTCGCCCGCATCGCCCGCGAACTCGGGTCCAAGGTGGACTGGATCCGGAACGCGAACCGCCTGACCTCGGACATCATTTATCCCGGGCAGGAACTATTCATCCCCCTCCAGGAGTAAAGCTACCATGGCGAAAAAGACAGGTCTGGGACGGGGACTCGGTTCCCTGATCAGCGGCGGGGTCAATCCTGCCAACAGTGCGCCAGCCAAAAAAGCGGCCACTAAACCCACGAAAAAAAATTCCGGGAAAAAAGCCGGAAAAGCCAGCGGGGCAAAGGAAAAGCCCGAAGAATCCGTCCTGGAAGGAACGCGTCCTTTCCCGAATCGGGCCGACGGGGACGGGGCCCGCGAAACTGCCACCGGGCTTTACGAGGTGCCGGTTTCCCGGATTCAGCCCAATCCGCGCCAGCCAAGGAAGTCCTTCTCCGAGGAGCACCTCAAGGAACTGGCCGAGAGCATCCGCTCGGAGGGGCTTTTGCAACCGGTCGTCGTCAGGCATCACGACAGCCATTACGAGCTGATTGCGGGCGAACGCCGCTGGCGCGCCTGCCAGCTCCTGAAGCTGCGCTACATCCCGGCGCGCATCATGCAGGCGAGCGAATCCTCCAGTGCCGTCCTTTCCCTGATCGAGAACCTCCAGCGCGAGGATCTCAACCCCATCGAGGAGGCGATGGGGCTGGCGAGCCTCCTCAAGGATTTTGACTTAACCCAGGAACAGGTCGCGGAGAGGGTGGGGCGCTCCCGGGCCGCCGTCGCCAATGCGCTCCGCCTCCTGCAACTGCCCCGGGAAATTCAGGGCTACCTCATCAAAGGCCACTTGTCCGTCGGCCATGCCAAGGTCCTCCTCGGGGTCGAGG
>JAAAOD010000248.1 GCA_009908535.1 Verrucomicrobiota bacterium | reverse complement strand
TTTCATCGCGATGCGGATGAACCAGAGCGGATAGACGAGGTAGACCTGCAGGGGCCGGCGATAGGCGACGCCGAGGTTTTTCGGGATGATTTCGGAAAAAAAGAGGATCCCCAGCACCATACCGGCCGAAAGAACTCCCAGCCATTTGTTATCGAGGATATCCGCCGCCAACGCCCCTACAACCGTCGCACCGGCCGTATTCGCGATTGTGTTCAGCGTCAGGATGGCCGAGCTGGTCTCGTCAATACGGACCTTGAAATGCTCGAGGAGCGCACCAGCTTTGCGATGCGCTTTCTTCAATCCCTCGATCTCGGCGGAAGTCGTGCTGAGAATGAAGGCCTCCAGCAGCGAGCAGAGAGCGGAGACCCCGAGGGTGAAGGAAATGGCCAGGACAAGGGCCGTCATGATGCCCTCCCTGTGCCCTTCTTCCGGCGGGCAGGCCGGCGTGAATGGAGGGTCAACGGATGCAAGGAGATGCCCTGGGGGCATCTACTGTCAGGCTCCGTTTCTTCTGGATCCGTCAGGTACATGCAAACAAACCTGTATGTTCTGGGCAATTTCGACTGCGATTCAAGCTCAATTCCCTACGGAATGAGGGTTGCAAGGAAAGCCCGGGCCTGCAAAAAACAGCGCCATGGAGGATCCCGTCCCCGTCCTCGACAACTTCGCGACCAAAAAAAAGCCGATGTATCCCGTCGGCGAAAGCCTGCGGCGTTACCTCATCCAGTATGGCCGGGAATTCGAGATGCCGGTGTCCTACTCGCGCCTGCTCGAATGGGCGGAAGCGATGCCGCTCTACGACGCCGAGGGCAATGACACCCTCTGGCGAACGGTCATCTACCGGCCGGAGGTCTGGCGCCGGCTCAACAAACACCTGACTGGCATCTACGCCCTGCTCAAGACCGAGGGCGACACCTCCTTTGTCGACCACCTCTACGTGGACCGCGTCGACTACTGCACTTTCGGCAACAGCAATCCCTTCCGGATCCGCGTCGTCAATTCCTACAACGAGAACCAGGACTACTATTATATCAAGAAGTCCGACGCCTCGCGCATCTACGGTCTTGAACTGGAGCACCTTCTCTCGCCGAACCGGATGCACTACTTCGTGGCGGACGATATCCTCGTCGAGGAGCATGTCGTCGGTATTCCCGGTGACATCTTCGTCGAGAACTGGCTCGGGGATCCGCACCTCAACAAGATCCGCCTCGCCAAGGAGCTGGTGAAATTCAACGAGCGGTGCTTTATCCGCCTCCTCGGGGACATGCGGGCCTACAATTTCGTCGTCGATGTCACTCCGGATTTCGAGGATGTGCAGATCCGCATCCGGGCCATGGATTTCGACCAGCAATCCTACAGCGGACGTCTGAAATTTTACCTGCCGCAGTTTTTCAAGGATAACAACGCCCTTGTGAAGTTCTGCATGGAGCAGTTGAACATACCCACCGCCAAGCAGTACCAGAAGGAGGAGCAATCGGTCATTTTCCGGCGCATCCAGCTCGCCGAGTCCCGCGTGAAGCGCCTCATCGCCTGCATGGGCGAAGACCGCATCTCCACGCCGGAAAAGGTCGAGGAGCTCCGCGAAGGCCTCGCTGACTACTACCGCAACAAGTCTTTCCTCCGCTGTGAACGGATGGGCGAGCTCCTCCAGACCTCCCTCGATATCATCGAGGCCAATGTCCGGCGCTACCGCAAGCAGCTCGAAACGACCTTCGAGGACGATATTTAATTATACAAGTAGGCACACCTGGCAACCGGGGCCGTGGACGCCCTCGATGAGGATGCCCTCGACGTCGGCCGTCTTGCTCGGACCGGTGGCAAAAACGATGTTTGGATCCTCGCCGAAGCGGGCCACGGCTTCCCGCACGGAGCGCACAAGGCTGGCCCGCCGGATGACCGCGACATGAATCCACGGGGCGAGTGCCCCCAGCCGGAAAGGCGAGGAACGATCGGCAAGGACCACGCTGCCGGTTTCCGCGATGGCCCCGTCGGCGAGGGTGATGCCGAACCCGTAGTTATCGATACGTTCGCGGTCGATGCGGGTGGCAAAGGGGATTTCCCCAAGGGCTTCCCTGGCTTCCTCCACCAGTTGCGGATCGACGTACCCTTCGGTCGCCCCACCCTCGATAAGCAGTTCCCGCAGCCCCGTCCATCCGTCGAGGAAACGCCCGTTCGCCACTGCGACCTGCGCGGCAAAATACGCTTCCGTCTCCGCCGCATCCTCCGCGTGCAGCTGCTGCGCGTCGCTCAGCGCGGGGTCCCAGTCGGGATACGGGGTCCTCTTCTCCTTCAACGGGGCAAGCGCCTCCCGAATCGATTGAAACACTTGTTCGCGGTCATCCATGATAAAGAATTTGTCAGCGGATCATCGAGTGGCCGAACTCGTGAGAGGTTGGCCCCCGACTGAATCACTCCCCCTCATCGTGCCTGCCCGTTCCCCTGCCCACCGGCCTTCGTCCGTTCCCGCATCCACTTGCGGAAGTCGCCACCGCGGAACTTCGGCAGATCCCGCGAGCTGCGCCATGCGCGCGCGCTGGGATGGACGTTGAGAACGGCGTGCGGGGTCACGTTCATGGCATGGCCGAGACGCAGCGCTGTTTTCCACGCCGCCGGCTGGGTGGCCATGTGCGACCAGAGGCCGAACGGCGGCGTGTCCACGGAGGCCCTGGGAGCTTTTTCGCGTTTGCCGCGGTCGCGCAGCCGGAGGAGCAGGTCCGGAATCGGAATGTCCACCGGGCAGACCTCGTTACAGGCGCCGCAGAGGCTGCTCGCCTTCGGCAGGTCCGCCAGTTCAGGAAACTGTTTTCCGTGCAGGAGCGGACTGAGGACCGCCCCGACGGGACCGGGGTACACACTGCGGTAGGCATGACCGCTCGCCTGACGGTAGATCGGGCAGACGTTCAGGCAGGCGCCGCAACGGATGCAGCGCAGGATTTCACGGCAGTCACTGGCAAGCACTTCCGTACGCCGGTTGTCGAGAAAGACGACGTGCAGCTCCTCCGGTCCGTCCTCCTGCCCGGCGGCGCGCGGGCCGTTGATGAACTGCGTGTAGACGGTCAGCGGCTGACCGGTCGCGGAGCGTCCGAGCAAACCGAGAAAAAGCGGCAGGTCGGCGTCCTTCGGCACCAGCTTCTCAATCCCGACCATAGCGATTTGTATCCGCGGCGCCGCCACACTGAAGCGGGCGTTCCCCTCGTTGGTAACAAGCACAATGCGCCCGCTCTCGGCGGAGACGAAATTGGCGCCGGTGAGGCCGGCGTCGGCCTCGAGATACTTTTTCCGCAAGTGTTCCCGGGCCCGGCGCGTGATCGTCTGCGGGTCATCGTTGTAGTCCCCCAGCCCCTCGCGCTCGAAGCTGCGCGCGATCTCCTGGCGAGTCTTATGGATAATGGGGGTGACGATGTGGCTGGGATGGTCGTGGTCGATCTGGACGATGTACTCGCCAAGGTCGGATTCCACCGCTTCGACCCCGTTTTTCTCGAGGTACGGGACCAGCTCGGTCTCCTCGCTGACCATGCTCTTCGACTTGATAAGCCGCTTCGCGCCCCGCTCCTGCAGGATGCGGAGGATGATCTCGTTGGCGCCCTCGCCGTCCGCGGCGAAATGGACCTGGGCACCCCGTTTGCGCAGGGAGGTTTCGGCCTGCGCAAGGTAATCGTCGAGGTGTTCGAGGGTGTGCTGCTTGATCTGGCCGGCGGTGCGGCGCAGCTTATCAGGGTCCGGAAAATCGCGGGCAAGGGACTGGTAACGCTTTTCCGTTTTCGCCTTGCTGGCAAGGTAGACAGCCCGCCCCACTCCGGGGGACAGGTCGCGTGCGTAGTGGTCGATTTCCTGTTTCATACCGTGGCCTTTTCGCTCTCAAGGGCCGCCTTCAGGATCTGGGCCACATGCAGCCGCGGCGTGGGCTGCCCCTGCCGGTCCATCATGCCACCGAGGTGCATCAGGCAGGCCATGTCGAGGCCGGCGATGACATCCGGTTGCGGCGCCGTGAGGTGCTCGATTTTAAGCTCCCCCATCTCTTTGGAAATATGCGGAAAGCTGACGGAAAAGGTGCCGCCGAATCCACAGCATTGCTCGAGTTCCCCGACTTCCGCGATTTCCACGCCTTCGATGGAGGAAAGCAGGGTCACCGCGCTTTCGTAGGAATCCGAGCCCCGCGTGTGGCAGCTGCGGTGAAGGCTGATGCGGCCGTTGTAGCGACCGGGCCACTTCGTAACCCCGAGCGCATTGACGATGTAGTCACACAGTTCCCATGCACGGTTCGACCAGCGCGCCTGTTCATCCCGGTCCGGTTCTTTTTCAAAGGCCAGCTGCGCGCCGTGTCCGAGCATGGCCCGGCAGGAGCCCGAGGGCAGCAGGATCGGCTTTTCGCCATCGAAGACTTTCCGCGTGTAGCGGAGGACCCGGCGGGTCGCCGTCCAGTCCCCGGCGTTGAAGGCCGGCTGCCCACAGCAGGTCTGGGCTTCCGGAAATTCCACCTTGCAGCCGAGGTGCTCAAGAATTTCCACCGTGGCCATAGCTGCGTCCGCGTAGAAGGCGTCGCAGAGGCAGGTGGCCATCAGCTGGACTTCCTTTCCCTTCGGCCGATCCGATAAAAGTTGCGACATAGGTCGAATTTGGAAAGCGGATCCTGGAAGCGCAAAGGTATTTTTGGCTGCGGTAATGACGGGTCCTGAATGGCGCAGAAAACAATTGAAGTCCCTAGGGTGATTTGCTTAGATACCGCCTCACTGCTGATTACTATGCCGGAATCTATCTTTCTTATTGAGGACGAGGAACTCGTCTGTGAACTGCTCGGTGAGTTCCTTAGCGCCGAGGAAGGCATCGAATTCCTCGGGGAAGCCCGCGACGGCGCCACCGCCATCACAAAATGCCGCGAGCTTCGGCCCGAACTGATCATCCTGGATCTCCGGCTCCCGGAAGTGAGCGGCCTTGATGTGCTTAAGGTCATCCACAAGGAGCTTCCCGACACCCGGGTGATCATCTTCACCGGATCCCTCTCCGAGGAGACCCTGCAGACAACCCTGCAGAACGGGGCCATTGCCTACGTCGAGAAAGCCTACGGCCTCGAGGAACTGCAGAAGGCGATCCAGGCGGCGCGCAAGGGGGAAAAATACTACAGCCCGAGCATCGCCCGCCTCATCGAGGACTACAAATTCTAGTCCCTCGGGGCACGATCCCGGACCGACGGCCGCAAGGCCTCCTCAAAGGCTGTCTTCAGCTTCGTCAGCAGCTCGGTATCCTGCCCGTGCCAGATACGGGTGGACTTGATT
>JAAAOD010000016.1 GCA_009908535.1 Verrucomicrobiota bacterium | reverse complement strand
TTGCGCTTGTCGAGTTCGAAGGTCTTGTTCCCGATGGTGACAGTGGTGGTTTCCATTGATCTTTTGCTTCCTGTAAATTCGGGCGTCCGGATTCTCCGACGCCTGCTGGATTAATGAGAAAAACATCCCGTAAAAGGATGGTGGGCCCTATATATTGGGGTGAAAGACTTACGCAAACACCAGATCTAGTGTCAACGGGAATTTATAGTGGCTAGAAGAAATCCTTACACATGAGGAATATCGGAATCGTTCCCTTCCTTTCCGGGCAAGCCGGAGATATTCATTTTTCTTCACCGCCTGTTCACAGCGCCGGGCAGCTTTGCGGAAAGCGGCGATCACCATTTCGCTTCTTTACCTCCTCAAGGGAGTTCCTTACGCTCCAGGATCATGAAGCACGTGACCAATACCGCCCGCTACCTCCTCGCCCTCATGCTGCTCGTTTTCGGGCTGAACAAGTTCCTGAAGTTCATGCCGATGCCGGAGTTGCCGGAACAGGCCCAGGCCTACATGGCCGCCCTGGGGTCCACGGGAATTCTTTTTCCCCTCCTTGGCATTATTTACCTCCTTACGGCGGTGACGCTGGTGCTGAACCGCTACGCCGCCCTGATGCTGCTGGTGCTGACCCCGGTGACGGTGAACATCCTTCTCTTCCACGCCACGCTGGCCCCCGGTGGAATCGTGCCCGGCCTGATTCTCGCCGTGCTGAACGGGTTGGCGCTTCTGCACTACAAGTCGAAATACATGCCCTTGCTGAAGGGCTGAACCCCGCCGCCAATTAGCTTTGACAGGGTCGGCGCGTCTTCTTCCATGGCGCGCATGATTCGGGTCGAGGTTGCGCAGGTGGAAAAGCGGTTCGGGGAGGTCCGGGCCCTCAAGGGGGTGGACCTCGAAATCGAGCCGGGAGAGCTTTTCTTTCTGCTGGGACCGAGCGGCTGCGGGAAAACGACGCTGTTGCGCTGCCTTGCTGGATTTTACCAGCCCGAGGCCGGCACCATCCGCTTCGGGGAAGAGGACGTAACGCGGCTGGCCCCGCACAAGCGCAACACCGGCATGATGTTCCAGAGCTACGCGCTCTGGCCGCACATGACGGTGGCGGAGAACGTCGCCTTTGGGCTCGAACAGCGGAAAGTCCCGAAAGCCCGTCGCAGGGAACAGGTTGCGGAGGCCCTCGCCTCCGTGCGCATGGAAGCCTATGCGGACCGGAAACCGAACCAACTCTCGGGCGGGCAGCAGCAGCGGGTCGCGCTGGCCCGGGCCCTCGTCGTGCGACCGCGCTGCCTCTTCCTCGATGAGCCGCTTTCCAACCTCGACGCCAAGCTGCGCCTGGAGATGCGGCAGGAAATCCGCCGCGTCTGCAAGGACTTCCATTTGACCACGATCTACGTCACCCACGACCAGAAAGAAGCGCTATCGATTGCCGATCGCATGGCCGTTCTCGACGAGGGCGAGCTGCTGCAGGTGGGATCGCCGACGGAGGTCTATAAGCGCCCGCGGACGCCCTTCGTGGCTGATTTCATCGGGGAGACGAACTTCCTCGAGGGGACGGTTCTCCACGCCGAGGCGGGGCAGGTCCTCGTCAAGACCGGTGTCGGCGAACTGACCGGGGTGGCCGGCGATCCGGAAGCGGAGTTTTCCGAAGGGCAGGAAGTGACCCTGTCGATTCGGCCGGAGTGCATCACCCTCGATCATTTTCCCGCGGAGGAAAACGGCTTCTCAGGCCGTATCGGCGAGTCCGTCTACTACGGGGAAATCGCCCGCTACGCTTTTGTCAGCGAGGGAGTGGAGTTGAAGGTGTTTGAATTGAACCCGCGGCACCTCGGCAGGGCGGGCCAAGGAGCCCTTTACGCCGCCGTGGATGCGGACGATGTGGTGGTGCTGGCGCGATGAACCGCGGCGGGAAAATCCTCATCGTGGCGGCGATGGCCCTTGTCATCGGGCTGCCCTTTGTCCTGCAGCGCGAACGCACGGCCCCGTTGGGCGCGGAGGACCGCGTCGTCGTCATCACGCCCCACACCGAATCCATCCGGCAGGAATTCGCGCGCGGGTTCGAGGACTGGTACCAGGAGCGCACCGGCCGGACCGTTTACGTGGATTACCGGGTGATTGGCGGAACCAGCGAGATCGGCAAGTTCCTCGCCTCGGAGTACCTCAACAGCTTCCGCAACCACTGGGAAAACGACCTCGGGCGGGAATGGACGCGCGCGGTGCAGGCCGCCTTTTCCGATGATGACCTCGTGCCCGACAATTCACCGGAGGATGACACCGTGGCCGAGGCCGCGCGTCGGGCCTTTCTGGCGAGCGACGTCAGCTCCGGTATCGACGTTTTCTTTGGCGGCGGCACCTACGATTTTTCCGTACAGGCGCGGAAGGGCACCCTCATCGATGCCGGACTTCTGGAAAGCCATCCCGGCTGGTTCCAGGAAACGGCCCCCCGCGGCGAACTGCCGGAGGCGATCCCCGAGACCCTTGCGGGCGAACGCTACTACGACGCCGAGGGCCGCTGGTACGGGGCGGTGCTGTCCAGCTACGGGATCATCTACAACCGGGACGCCCTGCGAAAGCTCGGGATCGAAAAGGATCCCCGCCAGTGGGCCGACCTCGCGGATCCGCGCCTCTTCGGCCAGGTGGCGGTGTGCGACCCGACAAAGAGCGGTTCCATGACACAAGCCTTCGAGATGATCCTGCAGCAGCAGATGCAGCGCCTCGAAGCGCAAGGCGGCTCCCTCGCCGCGGGCTGGAGGAAGGGAATGCGGCTCATCCAGCTCATCTCCGCCAACGCCCGCTATTTCACGGATACCTCCCAGAAGCCGAACATTGATGTCGGAATGGGGGACTGCGCCGCCGGGATGTCGATCGATTTTTACGGCCGCTTCCAGCAGGAAAACATCCTCGAGCGCAGCGGCGATGATCGTTTCGGCTTCCACACCCCGAAAGGCGGCAGCACCATTTCCGTCGACCCGGTGGGCATTCTGCGGGGCGCACCGCATCGCGAAACCGCACAGGCCTTTCTTGAATTCGTCCTCTCCCTCGAGGGCCAGAAGCTCTGGAATTTCGACGTGGGGGCCCCCGGCGGACCGGAAGTTTATGCCCTGCGCCGGCCGCCCATCCGCCCGGAGCTCTACACCGAAAAATGGAACCACTACCGCTCCGACGCCGGCTTCAATCCCTACGAGGCCTCGCGGGACTTCACCTATCACCGGGAGTGGACCGGTCGCCTCTTCAGCGAGTTGAGGACCCTCATCCGGATCTGTTTTATCGACGTCCGCAAGGAACTGGTCGCGGCATGGGCCGCCATTCTCGAGGCGCGCGCCCAGGGCCGGGCGGAAGCCGCCGAGGCCGCCATGGCCGTGTTTCAGAATCTTGAGCGCATCTCCTACGAAGCCGCCCAAGGGCCCATCGATGCGGCCCTTTCCGGCCCGCGCATCGAGGAAGTGCGGCTCGCCCGCGAGCTCAGCGGCCACTTCCGCGAGCAGTACCTGCGCGCGAAGGCCATCGCAAAGGGAAAGCAGCCCGTCAGCACCGTGGCGGAGCCTCCCCCAGCTTCCTGATCACGGCCTTCACCGCCGTGTCCAGGGGCAGGGCCATATCGACCCGGATCGCCCCTTCCGGTTCCTCGAGGTCCGCAAGCTGGGAATCCAGCAACGCCACCGGCATGAAATGATCCCTTCGACTCGTCATGCGGCGCGAGAGCGTTTCCCGGTCGCCATGGAGCAAGACCACCTGCCAGTCCGGCAGGCCTTCGCGCAGCACCTCCCGGTAGGCCTCCTTCAAGGCACTGCAGGCAAGGACCTGGGAACGCCCCCGGTCCACCCCTTCGGCCAACGCCTCCCGCAGGGCCCGCAGCCATGGCCAGCGGTCCGCGTCCGTGAGCGGTTCCCCGCGGCTCATCTTCGCCACGTTCCCCGCCGGATGCCAGGCATCCCCCTCCATGAAGTCCGCCCCCAGCTGCCCCGCAAGCGCCTTTCCCAGCGTCGACTTGCCGCTCCCGCTCACCCCCATCACGAGAAGGATCCGCACCGGCCCCGTTGTCCCTTCCGTACCCATCATTCTTTTCCCCGGTTATCTTTTCTTGACCGGCGAAGGCAAGACTTGACCGGAGGGGTTTACCAGCCAATTTCATATTTATGAAAAATACCCCTGTGCTCTTTGTCAGCCTCGGCCTGACCTTGGCTGGCCCGCTCCTCGCTACCTCCGCCATCGAAATCCGCTACGACAAAGTGCTCCGGCACGCGGAAGCGCGCTCGGAAACCCTTGCGGAGGACATCCTGCAAAACAACCGCGAGCGCTTTGCCGACTACACGACCTCCTCGGGCGTGTGGAACCGCAAGAGCGACGGCACGTGGACAAGCGGCTTTCTGCCTGGTATTTTCTGGCACCTGTACGAAATGACGGGCAAGGACGACTGGCGGGCCCGGGCCATGCACTGGACGGAGGGGGTTCGTTCGCGGGCCACCGCAACGGACAACGACACCGGATTCCAGATACACGACAGTTTCGGCCACGGCTACGAGCTCGATGCCGGCCTGCGGGAAGACTACAAGCCCGTACTCCTGACGGGCGCGGAGACGCTGGTTGAGGAACGATTCAACGAAACCATCGGTTGCTTCCGCTCGTGGGACCAGAGCATCGCCAACCCGACGGATCTTCCCTTCGAAGTGAACATCGACCAGATGATGAACCTCGAGCTGGTACTCTGGGCAAGTGCCAACGGCGGGCCGGCGGATTATGAAGACCATGCCATTACCCATGCCGACAAGACATGGGAACACAACGTCCGCGAGGACGGGACCACTTATCACGTGGTGGCCTACCATCTCGACGGAACCGTCGATTACAAGAGGACGCACCAGGGCTGGACAACCGATTCCACATGGACGCGCGGCCAGGCCTGGGCGGTTTATGGCTACACCATGGTGTACCGGTACACCGGCCTCCCCGCATGCTCGAGCGCGCCCGGACGCTGTACGATGCCTTCCTGAACGGTCTGGCGGAAGCCGACCGCGGCTGGGTTCCCTACTCCGATTTCGACGCTCCTCTCGACAGCCGCAATCCGCGCGATTCCTCCGCCGCCGCCATTGTCGCCTCCGCCGCGCTCGAGCTGTACCAGCACACCGACGACCTGCGCTACCTCGCGGACGCCGAAGCCTTCCTCGAGGAACTTTCCAGTCCGGCTTACCTGACCACTGGTTCCTCCTATCAATCCATCCTCCGCAAAGCTTCCGAAAAATGGGGCGAGGATGAGGTCGGGGCCATGTTCGCCGATTTTTATCTCCTCGAAGCGATGCAGCGCC
>JAAAOD010000154.1 GCA_009908535.1 Verrucomicrobiota bacterium | reverse complement strand
GGCGTCCCCACTGTGCTCCGCGCGCCCCGTCCTTCCGATGCGGTGCACGTAGTCCTCCGGATGAAGGGGAATGTCGTAGTTGATGACGTGACTGACCCCGCTGATGTCGATCCCGCGGGCCACGATATCGGTGGCGACGAGGATCTCGATCTTCCCTTTCTTGAACGCGGCGAGGGACTCGTCCCTTTCCTTCTGCCGGCGGTCGGAGTGGAGCACACCGACGGGGCCGTGTTCGGTCTCCCCGAGCCATCGGGCGATGATGTCGGCCCCGTTTTTCGTTCGCGTGAAAATGAGGACGCTGTGGTATTCCAGCTTTTCGAGGACGGCGACGAGGAGATCGAATTTCTGGCGGTCGTCGACGGGGTAGATGCTGTGGGCGATGGTCTCCGCGGGCTGGCGGCCGCCGCCGATCTGGATCTGCACCGGGTCCTCAAGCATGAAGCGGCTGAGGCGGTCGATCTCAGGCGGAATGGTCGCCGAAAAGAGAAGGCTCTGTCGCTTTTTCGGACAGGCACGGATGATGCGGCGGACATCGGGGAGGAAGCCCATGTCGAGCATGCGGTCGGCCTCGTCGAGGATGAGAACCTCCACCTTTTTGAGGGAGATCATGTTCTGCCCGAGGTGATCGAGCAGGCGTCCCGGCGTCGCCACGACTATGTCGACCCCGGCCTTCAAAGCCTCGCGCTGGCGCCCGTACCGGACCCCGCCGTGGAGAAGGGTATGCCGCATGGGCCGGTATTTGCCGTACAGTTCCAGCTGTTCGTCCACCTGCTGGGCCAGCTCGCGGGTCGGCTCGACGATGAGCACGCGCGGATCCTGCCGCGTATCCTCGAGCCGGGTGAGGAGCGGCAGGGCGAAAGCCGCCGTCTTGCCGGTGCCGGTCTGCGCCCCGCCGATCAGGTCCTTGCCCTGCAGGAGGGGCGGAATGGCTTCCGCCTGGATGGGGGTGGGCTTTTCGTAGCCCTTTTCGTCGAGGGCCCGCAGCACGTCGGGATGCAGGCCGAGATCGGCGAAGGAAGGCGGGGGGACCGTTGCTTCCTTCGGGTCAGTTGAGGGATCTTCCATGGATTTCGATGATAGCGTGAAAAGACCGGATAAGGGCCGTTCGCTAACCACGAACCCACAGGGATGCCCCCGCCCCGGGAGCATTCGTGTCCATTCGTGGTTAGCGATTGAAGAAGCGGTAGTATTCCGCACCCTCGCCCGGGTTCAAGAAGGAATGCAGGGCAGCCCAAAGGAAGCAACTCTCCCCGGAATCCCGCCCCCGGAAGGCCGGGCCTGCCGCGGCCGCATCGCGCCCACGCCCTCGGGCTGGCTCCACCTCGGCCACGCGGCCACCTTCCGCGTGGCATGGCGGCGCGTCCGCGCCGCCGGCGGGACCCTGCTCTACCGGACCGAGGACCTCGACCCGCACCGGTGCCGCCCGGAATATGTCGCCGCCGCCCTCGAGGATCTGCGCTGGCTCGGCCTCGATTGGGACGAAGGGCCGGACTGCAGCGGCCCCCACGCCCCGTACCGGCAGAGCGAGCGATTGCCCACATACCGTTTCCTCGTGGAAAAGCTGCACCGACTCGGGCTCATCTATCCCGCGCCGCAATCCCGCCGGGAAATCCGCGAAGCCGCTCCCCCGAGGTCGCCGCACGACGGGGAAATCCTTTTTCCGCCGGGTTTCCGGCGGCCCGCAGATGCCCCTTTGTCGCCGTTCGACCCGCGGATGAACTGGCGTTTCCGCGTGCCCGACGGTCGCAAGGTCCCCTTTGCCGATCGGCGGCTCGGGCTAAAAGCCTTCCGCGCCGGACGCGACTTCGGGGATTTCCTTGTCTGGCGAAGGGACAGCGTCCCCAGTTATGAGCTGGCCGTCGTCGCCGACGACCACGCCATGGGGATCACCGAGGTGGTGCGCGGGGAGGACCTTCTTGTCTCCACGGCCCGGCAGTTGCTCCTGTACGAAGCCTTCGGCTGGTCGCCGCCGGCGTGGTTCCATTGCCCCCTCGTCGCCGATCCGGACACCGGGGAACGCCTCGCCAAAACCCATCGCTCCCTCGCCCTGCGGGAGCTGCGCAAGCAGGGACTCACACCCGACGAGGTCTTTGCCCGGGCGGACGGGCAGAGGCTTTGACAAAGTTGGTGTCGGGCGTCATGACCCTGCCCATGGATGAAAGGGAGCGACTGGCAGAGCGCGAACGCAGGCTGGCTTTCTGGCGAGAATGGCTGCTGCAGGACGGTGCCCACGCCGCCGACCGCGACAGCCGCCTCGACCCGGAACGCCCCTTCCCGGACTGGGGCGCGGAAGGGCTGCCCGAGGGCACCGGGACCGCCCGCGTTCTCGACCTGCAGTGCGGTCCCCTGCCCGCCATGGGGCGAAAGGCGGACCCTATTCGTATCGAACTGGTCGCTACGGACGACCTCGCCCACGCCTTCGGCCCTCTTTACGCCGAAGCCGGCGTGGAACCGCCGGTCACCCCGCGCTTCTGCCATCCCGACGACATCCTGCCCACCTTCGGCGGGGAATCCTTCGATCTCATCTACACCTTCAATGGAATCGACTTCCTCGAGGATCCCGTCGCCACGCTCCGCAACCTGATCGCCGCGCTGCGTCCGGGCGGCAGTGTCGTGACGTTTCACGACCTTGTTCTTGAGGAACGCCGCTACCACCTTGAACGGTTCCGGCATTTTTTCCTGTTGCGGAACGATCGCGTCGTCGTCCGCAACCAGCGCTTCTTTCGCGATCTCGCCGACGCCCTGCCGGAGGCCGATCTCTCGCACTGGCTCGACGGCGCTCTGCTGCGGGTCTCCCTGCGGCGGCGGGAACGCCCGCACCGCCTCGCCTTTCCCGTGAGCTCGAAGCGCGGCGCCCTTGGCGGGAAAAGCAGGAAGGCGGACCTTCCCGAGCTCATCAGCGTCCACATTCCGAAATCCGGCGGTTCCTCCTTCCGGGATTTCCTGCAGAACCTCTACGGCGATGGCCTGCGCTGTATCTACACCGAGGAAGAGTCGGCGCCACGCCTGGTTCATCAAGTGGCGATTGATCCTTTCACAACCCGCTGCCTGCACGGGCATTTTCACGCGTCCGCATTTCTTGACCGCTACAAGGACCCAGCCCTGATTACCTGGCTTCGCGACCCGGTGGAAAGGGTCGTCTCCGCCTATTATCAGTATGTCCGCGTTCCCGAGGACAGAATTTATGAATTCAACTGCCGCCTGCGCCGAGAAGGCTGGGGACTCATGAAATTCGCCCGTATGGCGGAGATGCGCCGCCTTACCCGCTGGCATTTCGACGCTGTCCCGCTCGAACGCTTCCTCTTCATCGGGATCATGGAGGAATACAACCTGTCCCTGCGGGTGTTCTGCGAACTCCTCGGCCTCGAACCCCCGGAGCGTATTTCCAGAGTGAATACAAATCCCGACCGCAATGACAAGGGCTACGCCCTTACGCGGGCTCAGCGCCGCGAGCTGGAGGGTCTCTACGACGAGGAGATCCGCCTCTACGAGCAATGCCGCGACCGCCTCCGGCGTCAGGCGGAGCAGCTACTGGGGTAACCAATCAGCGACAGCGATTCGGCCGTACGGGCTCCGAACGGCTATCGCCCGTTCGCTACGGAGGAAATCTCCGCGGCGGTAGGGCCCCGCCTTGCGCGGGGCCCCGTCGCCTCCGAGGCAGCGGGGCGCGGGGACAAGCCCCGGCCCTACACAGCGGGGCGCGGGGACAAGCCCCGGCCCTACACGGCGGGGCGTCGAAACAAGGTGGGCACCGGAGCCTTCGGGCAAGGTGGGCGCTACCCGATCCGCTCGGCGTAGGTCTCGGCGGTCCGGCCCATTTCCATTTCGCGGAGGAGGGCGAGGGCGCGCTCCGGGTCCTTTCCGGTGACGCCGGGGTCCTCGGTATCGTGGTCATCCTCGAGGAGGGTCATCCTCCGGTTGAGACGGAGGTTCTCCGCCTCGGCATGGACGAGCTGCTGAAAGCGTTTCGGCTGCAGTTCGCCGCTGTGGGCGAGGATTTCCTCGAGACTGCCGAACTGGTTGAGCCATTTCGCGGCGGTCTTCGGACCGACGCCCTTGAGGCCGGGGATGTTGTCGGAGGTATCGCCGACGATGGCGAGATAGTCGGCGATCTGGTCCGGGCGGATCCCGAATTTCTTCTCCACCTCGGCGGGATCGAGCTCGCGCCAGCCGATTTTCGGATTGGCCGTCGGCGGAGGAAGGAGCTGATGAATGCGGTCGGTGACGAGCTGCCCGAGGTCCTTGTCGGCGGAGACAATGCGCACGTCGTGGCCCTCGGCGGCGAGGCGCCGGGCGTAGGCGGCGATGAGGTCGTCGGCCTCCACTCCGTCCCGCTCAATGCCGCGGTAACCGGCCGCGCGCGTCCATTCCTTGATGGGCGGCATCTGCTGCTCGAGCGCCTCCGGGGTCTCGGTGCGGTTGGCCTTGTAGTCCTCCCGCAAAGCGGTCTGCCGGCTGGCCCCGCCAAGGTCGAAAAAGACGAGGTTCTCATCGGCCCGCACATGGTCCTCCACCCACCAGAGGGTGCGCACCCAGCCGTGCAGGGCGCCAGTGGGGAAACCGTCGGCGCGCGTCAGTTCCGGCATGCCGTAAAAGGCGCGGAAAGCGAGATTGTACCCGTCGAGGAGAGCGTAGCGCATAAGAAAACCCCTACAGGCGGCAGGTGCGGATATCGTGGGCGATGATGCCCTTCGCCCCGAGTTCCCCGAGCTGGTCGATGATGGAATTGAGGCCCTTCGTCCGCACCATGGCGGCCACCGCCATCCAGTCGGTCTCGCTCACCGGGGACAGGGTTGGGCTCTTCACGCCGGGGGTGATGGCGCAGGCTTTCTCCAGTTCGGCCTTCGGGGCGACGTATTCAAGAAGCACATACGTGCGCGCGACGAGGATCCCCTCGAGGCGGCGAAGGAGACGGGCGAGCCCGCCTTTCACCTCCTCCCCTTCGCGGCGGATCACGACCGCCTCGGAGTTGAGAATCGGCTCCCCGGTAATTTGAAGATCCGCCTCCACAAGGGTCCGCCCCGATTCGACAACGTCGGCGATGGCGTCGGCCACACCGAGGCGGATGGAAATTTCCACCGCGCCGTCAAGGCGCACCACCTCCGCTTCCACCCCGCGCCGGCGAAGGTCCTCCTCAACGAGGCGCGGGTAGCTTGTGGCGATGCGCTTGCCGGCGAGGGTGTCCGCGGTGAGACCGCTGCCGGCCGGAACGGCGTAGCAGAAACGCGAATGGCCCATCTGCAGACCGAGGCACTCCTCCACCGGGGCTCCCGAATCGAGGGCGAGGTCCCGCCCTGTGATACCGGCGTGGATGAGGCCGGACCCCACGTAGACGGCGATGTCGCGCGGGCGCAGAAAAACGAATTCCACCGCGTGCTCCGCGTCGCGGACGATCAGTTCCCGGCTGTGCCGCCGGCACTTGTAGCCGGCATCGGAAAGGATCTGCACCGCTCCTTCGGAGAGGGAACCCTTGTTCGGCAAGGCAATCTGTTCCATGATGATTGTGCTACAGGTAGCGGTAGATGTCTTCGAGTTTAAGCCCGTTCGCGAGCATCATCACCTGGGCGTGGTACAACAACTGCGAAATCTCCTCCGCCGTCGCCTCTTTCCCTTCGTGTTTGGCGGCGAGCCAGACTTCCCCCGCCTCCTCGAGGAGCTTTTTTCCGATGGCGTGCTTTCCCTCGGAAAGAAGGCGGACGGTCCCGGATTCCGGGTCCCTGCCCGCCGCCTTCGCCTCCAGCTCACGGAACAATGCTTCGAAACTCTTCATGCTGACCGTGAAGTGAAGGGGCCCGCCGCCACCCGACAACGGAATTTTACCCATCCCCCTCAATTTACATTTGTAAAGCGGCGGTGAATTCCTCAATTTCGGTCAAAAAGGGAGAGACACCGCCATGGCAAAACCAAAACCGCTGATCCTCATCGTCGAGGACGATCCCGAGCTGGCCCAGTTGATTTCCGATCAGTTGGAAGCCGCCGGCATGCTGACCCAGGTGCACCACCGCGCCGCCAACGTCACGCGCTACCTGAAAAGCAACTTCGCCAACCTGATGTTGCTGGACATCAACCTGCCCGACCAGACCGGCTTCGCGCTGATCGAACGGCTGAAGACCGAGAACATCGAGATCCCGATCATTTTCCTCACCGGCAAGGACAACGAGGCCGACCGGGTCCGCGGCCTCGAAATGGGAGGGGACGACTACATCACAAAGCCGTTCAGCTTCTCGGAACTGGTCGCCCGTATTAACGCCGTTTTGCGACGTTCCGAGACCTCAAAGGACACCCAGGTGACCAAAAATGTCAGTACCCGCACGGAACCGTTCACCTTTGAGGGAGCCAAGGTGCATCCCGACCGTATGGAAATCGACTTTCCCGGCAAAGGAGCGGTCAAGATCGGTCGCAAGGAACTGGGCATCCTCTCCTTCCTGCGGGAAAACGCCGATACCGTCATCACGCGGCGCACCCTCATCCACGCCGTCTGGGGGATTCATGCCGACGTCCGCAGCCGCAGTCTCGACCAATATATTGTCAAAGTGCGGACCCTCTTCGAACGCCACGGAATCCAGCTTGACGCCTTTAAAACCATCCACGGAGTCGGCTACATTTACAACACGCGCAAACAGGATTCCGATTAAGCGACCGGAATTGCTTCATGAATCTGGAGGCCGCCATTCCTCTCAGCCTCTGGGAGACCACCTCTCCCGCCGATACCGCGGCAAGACTTTTTCCGCTCTCCACCCCCTTCGGCAAGGCCACCGTCGGCCTCGCCGGGGATGCCCTCGTCTGGTTCGGCTTCGGGCCGCGCTCCGCAGCGGAATTCCGGCGCGACTGGCCGGGTAGGGTGGTCGCGGAAGGGGACGGTCCCAGGGGGTTCCCGGAACAGCTCCGCGCTCTCCTTCTCGGCGAGTCGGCCCTGCCCCTGAAACCGGTCGGGACGCCGTTCCAGTTGCTGACCTGGCAAATACTCCTCGCCATCCCGTTCGGGGCCACCGTCGGCTACGGCGAACTCGCCGAACAGATGGGATCGGCCCGATACACCCGCGCGGCGGCACGGGCGATCGCCCGTAATCCTGTTTCCTGGGTCATTCCCTGTCACCGCGTCATTCCGGAAACAGCAGGAAAAGGCGGATACCGCTGGGGCCGGAACCGGAAAAATCGCCTCTTGCATTGGGAACAAGAGACCGACAACGTCGCACCTACGGTCAGCAATCTGAAAATATCCTGAGGACCCCCGCCGCCAAACATGAGATCGCAAAACGACGCCCGGCTCCTCGACCTTCCCTACTGTTCATGGGAATGGTATCCGCGCGAGGGCTCCTGGCGGCTTTTGCAGTGTTTCAATCCGGATCAGTGCCTGATCTGCCAGCATCTCGAAGGAAAGGAGGGCCAGGGCTGGAAGGCATTCCTCCCCGATGCCCGCGCCGGGGAAGTTGAAGAAGCCCTCCTGCACACCCTTCACAAGCGCCCGGATTGTCATTTGCGCTTGCACCTCTCCGGGAAGAACGAGACGGAAAGCCGTAATATGATTTTCCACGCCATGGTGGCGGAAAGCAACGGGGAAGGGGAGATTGTGAAGGTCCTTGGCCTGTGCCGTCCGGAATTCGCGGAACCTGACCAAACCTCGGCAATAGACGCTTTCAACAGCCCCGAACTCGAAAACCGCCGCCGCATGGAGCTCCTGCTCATGAACGCGGAGCGCTTCGAGAGCATCGCCAACCTGGCCGGGAATATCGCGCACGACCTGAACAACCTTATCGCCCCCATCCGCATGGCGACCCAGCTGCTCCGGCGCAAAGCGGAAGAGCCGGCGATTGACCGCTACGTCGAGATCATTGAGGACAGCACCTCACGGGCGCGCTCGGTCATCCAGCAGATCCTTTCCTTTTCCAAGGATACGAACCACGGCGACTACAGGATCATCAAGGTCGAGGAGGTCCTCGGGGAACTGGAACGGCTCGCCCGGGAAACCTTCCCTGAACGCCTCGAAATCGTCTTCAACCGCGAATCCTCGCTGCCGGAAATCGAGATCGACCCGACGCAACTGCATCAGGCCTTGTTAAATATGATGGTCAACGCACGGGACGCCATCGAAGGCAGCGGACGGATCTCTCTGCACGCCGGCTTGCGCAACGTCGACATCCGCGTCAGTGTCGGCGGACGTTCCCTGCTCCCGGGATCGTATGTCTGTCTTTCCGTCAGTGATACGGGGTGTGGAATCGATGCGGAAACGCAGCAGAAGATTTTCGACCCCTTCTTCACGACGAAGCCGAAGGAACAGGGAACCGGGCTCGGGCTCGCTTCCGTCTACGGGATCATCGCACGCGCCGGTGGTTTCATCGACGTGGAATCCGTCGAGGGCGAAGGAACCACCTTCCACATCTTTCTTCCCCCTCACGGAAAAACCGGGACGGTCACGGTCAACACCGTCGCCCGGATAGGTCAGGAAGACTTTTCGTCCTGAGAGGCGGGAGCGGTTGTCTCCTCATTTTTGCCATTTTTCTTCTTCTCTTGTTCATCCTCTTTGGGATCGACGGAATCCATGGCCTCCTGAAAGTCGTCCTGCACCTCCTGGGTGGCCTTCTTGAACTCCTTCATGGATTTGCCCAGCCCCTTGGCCAACTCCGGAAGTTTTTTGGCTCCGAAGAGAAGCAGGATGATTAGCAGAATGATAAGCAATTCGGGGCCGCCGACGCCCTGAATGAAACTGAACGGAATAGCCTGCATGTTGAACAGGTTACCCTCCCGGCCCCTGCTGTAAAGGACAAGCACGGAAGATAAAGGGAACCGCCTTCACGCTTGCCATGAACCGGGAATGCTTCTCCCTCGGAGAGAGGATCACACATGGATGCAACGGATAGAACGCGCTTGTCGGAAAAGGAGCAGGAGGGCTGCGCCGCGGCGGAGACCGCCCTTGCCCGCTGCCATGCTCCCTACTCGCGCCTGCGGGTGGCGGCAGCCCTGGTGCTGGAAGAGGGGGAACCGATTGCCGGAACGAATTACGAATGCGCTTCCTACGGACTTTCGCTTTGCGCGGAGCGGTCGGCCATCAGCCGGGCACAGAGCGAAGGCACCGTGGAACAGGTGACCGCCCTTGTCCTCGTCGCACGGGCCGATCCGGGAGGACCCTCCCTCGCCGCCCCGCTGACTCCCTGCGGTGCCTGCCGACAGTGGATCGCGGAGTTGAGCGCGCGCATCGGCCAGGATTTCCCGGTCTACAGCTTTCTATCCAGGGAGCGACAAGGCCTCCGGACCACGGCGAGGCAATTGCTGCCGGACGCCTTCACCCTGCCCTCTCCTCCCTCCTGATTTTGCCGTGCCCATGAAACTGACAAACGCAGCCGCCGTTGCTCTCCTGGTCACATTCACCTTTGCCATTCTCGTTCTCGGGAAGGATCTGATCATCCCGATGGTCCTGGCGGTCTTCATCTGGTACCTCATCAACATTCTCGCGGAAGGAATCTCCCGCATTCAGGTCCGGGGCCTGCACCTTCCCCACCGGCTCGCTTTTGTCTTCGCCCTCTTTGTCACCGTGGGCGTGCTCACCCTTTTCGCCAACCTGATCAGCACCAGCATCAACGACGTCCTCCGGACCGCTCCCGACTACCAGGAAAATGTGGAAAATCTTCTCGACCGCGGAGCGGGCTGGATGGGCCTCGATGAATCGCCCCAACTCAACCAGCTCATTCACGAGATCGATTTTACGGGCATGGTGCAGAACCTCGGGTTCACCCTGGCGGGCTTTCTCGGCAGCACCGGGCTGATCCTTGTCTACACGCTCTTTATCTTCCTCGAACAGAAATGCTTCCTGCCCAAGATCGACCGCATGATGGAAAATCCGCATCAGCGGGAGAAGGTGCGGCTGATCCTCCGGCGCATCTATGATGACACCAAGACCTACATCGGGATCAAGACCCTCACGAGCCTGCTCACCGGCGTCGTCAGCTACGTCATCATGGTGGCGGTGGATCTCGACTTCGCGCTCTTCTGGGCGATGCTGATCTTCCTTTTCAACTACATTCCGACAATCGGATCCATTGTCGCGACCTTCTTTCCTTCCATCCTCGCCCTCGTCCAGTTCCCCTCTCTGGCCCCGTTCCTCGTCGTCGTGCTCGGGGTCTCCGGCACCCAGGTCCTCGTCGGCAACATTCTTGAGCCACGCCTGATGGGCAACACCCTGAACCTGAGTCCGCTGGTCATTCTCCTCTCCCTTGCCCTGTGGGGCACCTTGTGGGGCATCCCCGGCGCCATCCTCTGCGTTCCCATCACGGTGTTGCTGACCATTATCTTCAGTAATTTCGAGGGAACGCGGGCCTTTGCCGTCATGCTCTCCCGCGACGGGGAGATCCAGACCGACACCTGATGAAAATCCGCTATCTTTTCCTTTGTCTCCTCGCAGGACCTTTCCTTCTCGCGGGAAAGCTTCCGGAAGGCTGCAGGGATATTTTGCTATCCCCGGAGGCCTCCCCGGCGGTGGAAAGGGCCGCCCGGGATCTGGCGGGACTGATGGAGCGGTCCTTCAGGGAACGGCCCCGGCTGCGGAGGGAACCGCTCCTCGGGCTGGGCAGGGGCTTGCGCATCGGTCCGGCGCCGCGGCATCCGGCCCTCGACATGGATCCCCTCACCGACGAGATCCTTGTCGAGCGAAGCGGGAGCGGCCTCGGCATCCACGGGGCCGACAACAGCGCCACCGTCATGGCGGTCTACCGCTTCGCCGAAGTTTTCCTCGGTTGGCGCTATTACCAACCGGGCCCGCTTGGCCTTGAGCGGCTCGATCATCCGCCGGATTTTCCGCGGGCCGAGGGCGAGCGCGCGATCCTCCTGCTGGAGACCCCCTCCTTCCAGAGCCGCCGGCTGTCGGGAATCCAGCCCCGGGGCATGGCAGCGGACTGGCCGGACTGGCGGCGATGGCACGGATTGCGGGAACGTTACCAGTACAACCACAGCGTGCACAGGGTCGTGCCTCCGCAGCTTTTCGAGGAGCATCCGGAATGGTTCGCCAAGGGTCGGGACGGCCTTCCGAAGCGCCCGCCTTTTCCGGAAGTGAACGGATACAACGACCACCCGGACCTCCGGAGCAGGGCCTTGCGCGACTGGGTGGCGGGCCAGGCCCTCGCCTCCCTTGCCGAAAAGACCCCTCTGGTCCTGCCGGAGGATTTCGAGGCCCCGCCACCGCCGCCCGGACGGGGCACCCGCCAACGGGTGCGGCGATCCCCGGGCCTGCTCTCCCTCAGCCTGAGCCTCGGGGACTCCTACATCTTTGGATCCTTTCCCGAGGGGTACCGGGCCCGGCCGGATGGCTTTTTCCGTCGCTGGCCGGACTGGAGTCCCCATGTCTTCCGCTACAGCAACGCGGTCGCGGAACGGATCCTCGAGGTGTACCGGCGCTCCCAATGGGCGGCCCCGGAACCGCGCCCGCAATTGCGGTTCGGCTGTCTCTCCTACCTCGTCTGGGAAAATGTCCCCGACGTCGCCGTCCACCCTTCCATCGTCCCCTGGCTGACCTTCGACCGCAGCCAATGGCATGATCCGGCGGCGCGGGCGGACGACCTCGCCCTGCTGCGGAAATGGAGCGGTAAAAGCGAACATCCTCCGGGCACGTGGGACTACCTGTTCGGCTACGGTTTCATGATCCCCCGCTCTCTTTCCGGGATTGTCCGCGAGTCCATCCCGGCCATTCACGAGGCCGGAATCGACAGCTATTACTCTCAGATTGGCGCCATCTGGCCCTTCGACGGCCACACGAACTGGCTGACGGTCAAATTGCTCTGGAGCCACCGCGCGGACGGGGAAGCACTGCTGGAAGAATATTACAGGGAATTCTTCGGCCCGGCGGCGGAACCGATGCGCCGTTTTCATGCCATCGCCGAAAAAGCATGGATGGAGCAGGATGGGCCGTCATGGTGGCTTCGCTACTGGAAGGACCCCTACCATGTGCACCTGTTGCCGCCCGGCCTCCGCGTTGAAATGCGGGCGCTTCTGGAGGAGGCTTCCCTGCTGGCACGGACTCGTCCGCCGCGCCCGGAACCGGGGCTTGCCCCCGACCGTTTCAGGGAGCGCGTCGAGGACGTGTCGGCCACTTTCGCGCTCACGGAAGCCTTCGCAGCCTACATGGAGGCCGTTTTTTCGCTCCAGGCTGGTCTGCAGTCCCTGCGGCGGGGCGAAGCGATCCCGTTCCCCGCTCTCCTCAGCAAGGCCGCGCGCGTCCTTTATCTGCGTTCGGAACTGCTGGAGGCAACAAGCCGGTATAGGGAGGAACCCCCCCCGCGGGCCCGTGCGCCGGATTTGTCATGGGTTTTTCGCTACGATTCTGCCGGGGGGGCCATCGCGGATCTCGTCCGCCGCGCCCCCAACGTCGCCCTGCGGGAACGCGCCGGCATCCTTTTCGAGCGCTGGAACCAGCTTCGTGGGGGTTCCGCTTTCTCCCTCGCGAGAGATGGGCCATTCGAGGAAATCCTCTACGACAATGACTTCAGCAAAATCGAAGACCGGCGGATCTGGCAGCGTCAGTTCCTGCCCTCGGAAGGCCTCTCCCTGCGGCCGCTTCCGGAAACCGGTGGCTTCGAGGTAAGGAACGCCCGCAGGGGGCACCTCTACCAGCTTTTCCGGATCGAACCCGGCAAGGCTTACCTAGGGGAACTCGTCGCCACCCCGCGGCAATCCCCCACTGGCCAGGTCGCCCTCCGCATCGATTTTCTCGACGCGGACCTGGAGCCCCTGGAGACCGGATTTCCCCGTGCCCGCATCCTGCCTCCCGGCCGCGGCCCCGCGCGCCAATCGCTGGCCGTCATTTCCCGACCGCCGGAGGAGGCCGAGTACGGGCGCCTGCTCATTCGCTTCTTCGAGCTCGATCCCGGTCGCCCGGTGGATCTTCACGAAGTGCGGGTCTGGTCCCTTCCGGTCGATCCGGCCCCGTGAACTCCGCCATGGTCGCCTCGCCTTCGGCCGCGATGCCCTCGCGGCGAAGCACGGCGAGAACGGTCCGTCCCAGAATGACGAGGTCCAGCAGAAGGCTCCGGTGATCGACGTACCAGACATCAAGGCGGAACCGTTCCTCCCAGCCGAGATCGTTGCGCCCCTTGATCTGGGCCCAGCCGGTGAGCCCGGGGAGGACTTCCAGCCGCCGCGCCTGTTCCGGACTGTACCGCGGCACGTAGCGCACGGGCAAAGGCCGCGGTCCGACCAGGGTCATGTCCCCGCGGAGAATGTTCCAGATTTCCGGCAGCTCATCGAGAGACGTTCCCCGCAGGAAGGCACCGAAGGCCGGCAGGCGCTGCGCATCCGGAAGAAGGTTGCCCTCCCCGTCGCGCGCCTGCGTCATCGTCCGGAATTTGACGAGGCGGAACGGCCGCCCCCCCTTCCCGGCACGTTCCTGGCGAAAGAACAACGGCCGGCCCATGCGGATAAGAACGATCCCCGCCGTCAAAACGAGAAGAGGGACCCAGACCGGGGAAGACAGGAGGAGCCAAAGGAGATCGAGCAGTCGTTTCATGGGCCGGGGCCATCTCCAAGGGAGCGATTTTAGTCAAGGTAGGGCTTGTATTCAGGGACAAAGCCCTGCACCTGCTTCTTGAGGTCATCCTGCGAGGTTCCGGGCATGCACTCCCGGAGGCCGTCGAAGAACTCGACGACTTCACTGTAGACGTAGGGCTGTCCCATGAAGCGCATGATCCGGGGATGGTGGGTGGGACTGAGTTCTTCCCCTTCATGCTGCAGCTCCTCGAAGAGTTTTTCCCCGGGACGAAGGCCGGTGATGGAAATATCGATATCAAGCTCCGGTTCGTATCCCGAAAGCTGGATCATGCGGCGGGCGAGGTCGAGGATCTTCACCGGCTTCCCCATATCGAGAACAAAGATTTCGCCCCCCTCGCCCTGTGAAGCGCATTGCAGAACCAGACCGACGGACTCGGGAATGGTCATGAAGTAACGGATGACCTGCGGATGGGTCACCGTCACGGGACCCCCGTCGGCGATCTGGCGGCGGAACAATGGCACCACGCTCCCGGATGAGCCGAGGACATTCCCGAACCGTACCGCCATGAAGCGCGTCTTCCCTCCGTTGCTTTCGTTGAGGCTCTGGATAAAGATCTCTGCAAGCCGCTTGCTCGCCCCCATGATGTTCGTGGGGTTAATGGCCTTGTCCGTCGAAATGAGGATGAAGCGCTCCACGTCGAAGGCCCGCGCGGCGAGGGCCAGCTGACGGGTTCCGAAGGCATTGTTCTTCAGGGCTTCACAGGCCTGGTGCTCCATGATGGGCACATGTTTGTGGGCCGCCGCATGGAATAGAATCTGCGGCCGGTAACGACCGAGAATTTCCCGCATGCGGGTCTCGTCCGCCACATCCCCGATCAGGCCGAGGATGTTGCCGTTCGTGCGCCCGCCGCGGCGGAGATCCTGCTCCACCTGGTACAACTGGACCTCGCTGCGGTCGACGAGGATGAGCCGCTCCGGGGCATGCGAGAAAATCTGCCGGCAAAGTTCGCTTCCGATGCTTCCCCCGGCCCCGGTTACCATGACGACCTTCCCATCGATGAGCGCATGGATATCCTCCGTGTTCAGGTCGACGGGCTCGCGCCCGAGAAGGTCCTCGATTTCCACCGGGCGGATGCGTGAGGCCCGGACCCGGCCGGTGGCGAGTTCTGTCACCGACGGCATGATGTCGGTGGTCAGGCCGAGGGAGCGCGCTTTCTCCGTGATTTCGAGGATGCGCTTCGCCGGCGCCGAGGAGGTAGCGATGATGATACCCTGGATCCCGTACCGGTTGTACACCTTTTCCAGATTGTCCGGGGAGCCCCAGACCGGCACGCCGTGGACGAGGTGGCTCCACTTGCGGGGATCATCGTCGAGGAGCACGACGGGCCGTAGCCCGCCCCCCGCGCGGCTCTGTAAATCGTAGCACAGGTCCGTGCCCGTCTGTCCGGCGCCGATGATCGCCACCCGCTTGCGGCTGGACAGTCCCTTGCGATGGGACTGGTAGCGCTCGCGCCAGATCCGGAGGCCCGTGCGGAAGCCACCCAGCAGGAAGAGGCTGAAGACAAAATCCGCCAGCAGCACGCTGCGGGGCGGGACCGAAAGGACCGGGAAAAAGTACCATCCAAGGACGAGGAGCAGGGAGGAAAGCGTGAGGGCGAGGACGATCCGGAACAAGTCCGGCATCCGGAAATAGCTCAGGAGAACCCCGAACTGACCGAAAAGAAACAATGCCGTCAGCTTCGGGAGCAGGACCAGAGGCAGAGCCTCGTAAAATTCCTCCTGGAATTCGGGGGGAATCACGAATTCGAAGCGCAACAGGTATCCCCCCCAGAGGCTCAGAACGAAGAACAGGCTGTACAGCAAGGCGAGGAGAACCGTTCTCCCGAACAGCAGCTGGTTCCCGACGGCCTGTAGAAATTGGAAAAGGCGGAGTTTCATCTGGGTTGAGGAAAACCCCTTAGTTTTGCCATCCAAACCCGGATGACAAGCCCGTTTTCCCCTTCCCCGGCGGGGATTTCCTTGGAGGTAAAGAAGGGAAAGGTGTGGGGAACCCACTTGGCAGAATCAAGGGAAATAAGCGGGAAAAACTAAAAAGGATTTGACTTCAGCTTAGGACTATTCATCAAAGTAAATAGGTATTTTACCTTACCTATTGTCGCAAACCTTCTTCACTCATGGTCATACCAACTGTCGCTCAGGTCTTCCTGTTTGCCTCGGGCCTTCTGGTGGGCGTTCTGACAACCGCCCTCCTCACTGTCCTTGTCAAACAGCTCGCGCTTCGCTGGAATCTGGTTGATCAGCCAAACCAGCGCAGCGTCCACCGCGCCCCCGTTCCCCGAGTGGGAGGGATCGCCATCTGCGGCGGGTTCATCGCTGGACTCGCCTACTTTTTTCTTCTTCGCCAAATTATTCCCGGCCTTGAGTGGATCATCGACTTCCCGGACAAGTGGATCCTTCTCGGTGCGGGCCTGATGTTTCTCCTCGGGCTCACCGACGACCTTCTCAACATCCGCCCGACCGTCAAACTCGCCTTCCAGGCGCTCGCCGCCTTCGTGGTCGTGGCCGCCGGATTCCGGTTCCAGATTCCTTTCCTTCATTTTCAGGAACTGGGTGTTCTGAACGAGCTGATCAGCGCCGTCATCACCTTTTTGTGGATCATCGGCATCATTAACGCTGTCAACCTCATGGACGGCATGGACGGCCTCGCCGCCGGCATGTCGGTGATCGCGGTCGGGAGCCTGACCATCGCCCTCGCCTTGAACGGGTACGGGGCCGACCTTGTTCTGGTGACCGCGTTCATCGGCGCCCTCATCGGCTTCCTGCTCTACAACACGCATCCCGCCTCCATTTTCATGGGGGATTCCGGCAGCCTTTTCCTCGGCTTCATTCTGGCGACTTTCTCCCTGCCCGCACCGGGGGAAACGATCGGAGGCCTCACCTACCTCGTTCCCGTCCTGGCCCTCGGGTTGCCGATCCTGGATACCCTGACCGCCATCGCGCGCCGCGGAGCCCAGGGAAAAGGCATCTTCAGCGCGGACAAAGACCACATCCACCACCGCATCTTTGCTAAATACGGAGGACGCCAGCGTTCAGCGGTATGTGCGCTCTATGCCGTCAATGCCGTCTTCGGTGTGATGGCGATTTTCGTTCTCAGTTCCGAGGCATTCGCCCAGGTGGCCCTCGTCCTGTCGCTGACCGCCCTTTTCTGCCTTTTCTTCCTGCTGCGCCTCGGATACATCCAACTCAAGCCCGAGTCCAGGGTGGAGGAGGCCCGTTGAAATGGCCTCGCCGGAGGAGAGAAAGCATAAAGAACCGGCCTCCGCCCAAAGCGAAACCGAAGAGCTGCATTGTCCTGAGGACGTCGACTGGATCTTTGATGTCGACAACTTCGTCGCCGCGGGCGGGGATCCCTTCGCCCGCCGCTATGGGTTGAAGGAATCCTCGGCCAGAGAGCCCCATTTCCCTTTTGTTCTGGACCAGCCATCGGCGCTTCTCTGGGAAAGGGAGCTTCGCCAGCTTGCCATGGCCACAGGTGAGAAGCACCTCGTCCTCTCCGCTTTCAGCGAACACGAAAAGAGCTCGATGCTCTTCCATGCCCGCGTCGCCGGGTATCGCGAAGACGGACTTCCGCGGATTGTCGCCAGCTTTCAGAAAATCGATGCGGCCAGTCACCATTCGATGGAGGACAGCATGCAGCAGAACTGGCTCTACCTGCTGCACGAAATCAAGAACCCGCTCTCCCTCCTGCGGGCCTCCGACGAAGTTGAAGGCCATTGGGGAGAAGCGGATGCGCCGGAAACCAACGGGGCCCGCCTCCGCCGCTTCGCGATCCGCTGCCTCGAGGACCACCTCCGCAATGGGGTGCTCCTCGCCACACAGGAAAACTCCATCATCCCGAACCGTCCCCAGCCCTTCGACCTGAAATTTTTCCTCGAAGACATCAAAACCGTCTACGCGCCCCTGCTGGAGTTGCAGAATAACCGGCTCGACCTGGAAACGGATATCGACGATGTTCGCACGGTCCGCCTCGACCGGACACTTCTCAGCCAGTTGCTCAACAATCTTCTTCTCAACAAACTCAACCTTCTTGAAAACCAAAACATTCGCGTTCGCGTCGAGAGCGCCGCCTCGGCTTCCGACGGGAGCGGCCCGATGATCCACTTTCTCATCGAGGACGAGGGCCCGCCCTTTCCGGAGGAAGTGCTGGCCGGGGAGAGCGAAAAAATCCAGCTGGAACGCCTGTACCACCTCGAACCGGGTTGCGGGCTTGGCCTCGCCATCTGCCGCCGTATCGTCACCATCCTCGGGGGGGACCTGCGCCTCCATAACGACCCCCCCTTTACCCGCATCCGCATCAGCCTGCCCCTTTCCTGAAAAATGAGGCTTTGTGACTTCCTACAGACAGCAGCAGACGTAGGACCATGAAGACACAGCGCGCGGCCGGCAACGGCCGCGCGCTCCTTTTGGGAGGGCATTTTCGATTTCGGGCCCGTAAAAGTTGACGCGTGGGAGTGGATCGGTTTCAAAGACAGGCATCGCGAGTCCATGAAAATACCCGCCCTTATTCTTGCCGTTTTCTTGCTCCTCACAGGGGGCTTGCTCCTCCTCCTGTGGATTTCCGCCCCCGCTTCCTCCATCGAATTTGATCAGGCAGCCTTTGCCGAATTACCTGCGGGCGAACAGAACCGCCTCATCGACGAAATTCTGGCCCGTCCGGCCCTGCCTCCGGGGCAGGAGGATGCGGTTCTGAAGTGGATCTTCCGCAACGATCACCGGCGTGGAAAAATCCTGTTGCAGGATAACGCTTTTGCGATCCGCATGCTCCCGGAACATCTCGCCTCTTCGGCCATGGAGCTGGTCGAAAGTGGTGACCTCGCGGAGGGCATTGAAGCCCTCGCGCTCGCCCGGCAGAGTTTTCCCAACGATCCCAACGTCCTCTCCGCCGCCGGGGCGGTGGCTTTTCTCGGAGGAAGACGGGACGATGCCCGCCGGCTGCTCGAAGAGGCGGAAAACTGGCGTATCAACAATCCCCGTACTGATTTTTATCTGGGCGGACTGCTCATTACCGCCGAGAGCAGCGCCGAAAAAGCCCGCGGGAAAAGCCTTCTCCTCCGCGTGGTCGAAAGTGGAACCGGGGACCTTGCTGAACGCTCCGCCCTCGCCCTTCTCACCAACCGCACCCTCCCCATGACCGATGATGAGAAGGCGGCCCTGCTCGGAATGCTCAAGAGAGAGGGCACCTTCCGGACCGAAAATCCCTACCTGAACGCCGAGGTCCTCCGCATCCTCGCCAATATCGCCAGCCGCGTCCGGCATGAACTGGCCCTGCCTCTCGCCGATCTCCTCCTCGACTATCCCGGCAGCACGAAAGAAGACCAGCTCGGCTACGTGGAACTGGCCCAGGAACTCGACGAGTATGAGGAAGCCGGGGAGCGACTGGACGCCCTGCGCAAACTGAAAGGCTTTTCGGAGGCAAGCCAGGTCCGCCTCCGGCGACTGATCCTTTTTCAGCATATAGCGGCCGGCCGCTACATGGAAGCCGAGCGCCTCTGGGACCGGATGGCCAAGCTCCCGGAGGCCGAGGAGTCGCTCGCCCCGGTCGTCCTCAACATTCTGGAAAAGGAAGACCTTTCCAACGAGGCCGAACGCCTCTTCCTTGAAAAGTTCCTCGATTTACCGGTTCTCAACGTGGCCTTGTCCCTGAGGGTCCTCGACCGCCTTGTCGAAATCCGCCCCGTCCAGGAAGATCAGTGGATTAAGCACGCGACCGAAAAACTGCTTGCCCGCGAACCGATCAGGGTCGGTGGGTGGCTCACCTCCCTGAACGCACAGAAAGCGATCATCCCCGTCCTCGAGGAACGAATGGAAGCCCTTGAAACAGAGGAAAAGCGGGCCCTCGTCGAAGCCTACCTTGCGGAAGAAGAAGCCGAGAAAGCCATCCGTTTGCTCCCCGACCTCAAAAGCGGGATCCACCCGGCGCTGTATGCTTTCTACGAAACGCGGTGCCGTCTCCAGCAGAGCGACCGCGAAGCCGCCTTCGAGGCATGGAATGCAGCCCATAACGCCGCTCTTGGAAGCAATGCCTTTGCCCTCCTCAAGAACATCGGTTTCCTCGCCCTGCGCATGGACCAACCCGTCAATGCCTTGCAATCCCTTTACACCGCTTTTACCGCCGGTGTCCCTTTCACTCGCCGGCAATCAACCCGGTTGCAGGAACTGACCCTTGCCCATGGCACCCTGCGCCAAACCCTGAAAGTGGCCGGCAATCTGGCTGAAAAGTACCCGGAGGATCCGGATTTCACCAACAATCTCGCCTATTTTAAATTCATCGCGAACGAGGAAGTGGACAGGCACCTCGCCATTATGCGGAAACTCGTCGAGGAATACCCCAACAATCTGCCGTATAATCTGACCCTGGCTCTGGGACTGCTGCAAAGCGGTCGCGAACGGGAAGCCAATCAGACCCTGCAGCAAACCACCGTCGACTGGAGCGAGGCCGATCCACGGCAGAAGATGATTTATGCCGCCGTCCTCACCGCCAACGGGCAACGCGTGGTCGCGCAGGGCCTGACGCAGAACCTCGACCGGGAAGCCTTGATTCCCGAAGAACAAGCCCTCCTCGACTCCCTTTGACTCGAGGATACGCAGCCCAAGGTGTCCCTATGCCTCGGATTCTTTCCCGCCTCCCTCTTCCCTTCTGGCCCGCCTCCGGCATGCTCCTGGCATGGCTGGTTCTCATCTCGCAGGTCCGTCACCACTGGGGTGGTGAATCCTACTACAATTTCGGTTGGTTTGTGCCCTTTCTCGCCCTATGGCTGCTTCTCCGCAATCTCTCGCATGTGAAGCCCCGCGAGGAGCACCCGAAGCTGGCCCTGCCTCTTGGGCTGGGGGCCCTCGCCCTCCTGCTGGCGCTGCCCTTTCACGCCCTTTCCGAGGTCAATCCTTTCTGGAGGCTTCCCCTCTGGATTCAGGCGGGCGGATTCGCCGTCTTCAGCCTTGGCTGTCTCCACACTGTGTACGGATGGAGAGGCGTTCGTGCCGGGGTTTTTCCTCTCTTCTTCCTCTGCACCATGATTCCGTGGCCCTACCGCCTGGAGCTGCTGATCGTACAAAACCTTACCGGGGTCGTGGTCTCTTTCTCCACAAGCGGATTACACTTGCTTGGCTACCCCGTGGAACTTGCAGGGAACAGCTTTGTTCTCGGTGACCTGCAGATTGGGGTAAACGAGGCCTGTAGTGGAATCCGTTCCCTCCAGGCGCTTTTCATGATCACCCTTTTCCTCGGGAGCCTCTTCGGACAAGGGATTTTCCGCCGAATCCTCGCCATTCTTGTCCTTCCCATGGTGGTCATCATCGTCAACGTGCTGCGGGCGATTTTTCTTTCCACCCAGGTGATCGTCAACGGACAGGAAGCCTACGATTCATGGCATGATCCCGCCGGCTACATCGCCTTTCTGGGGAGCATGATTCTGATTTATGCCTGCATCGAAATGCTCAACCTCGGAGCATCGCGTTCCAGCATGGAGGGTCCGGATCCGCTTGGCGAATTGCGCAAGGACTGGCGGACCCCGCCCCTTTCCGGACGGGCCGCCCTTTTCGCCGCTCTGCCCCTTTTCCTCTTTCTTTCCGTGGAAGCATGGTTCCAGTATCATGAAGCGCGTGCCCAGGAAAGCAAAGACTGGTCCATGGACCTTCCTCCGGAAAGGGAGCGCTTCGTCCAGTATGCCGAAATCCATCCTCAGATTTCCGGAGTTCTGGGCTACGATTTCGGTCATCGGTTCTATTACCGGCTTGGCATGAGGTCCGGCTGCGAGGTCTATTTCTACGGCTACAAGGAGGACAACAAGCTCGCCAGCGTATCCTCCTACGGTCACTCCCCCGCCATCTGCATGGAATCGATCGGTGCCACGATGCTGCGTCAATACGAGGACCTTCTCGTCCGGAGCGGTCCGATCGAATTACCTCTGCAGCATTTCCTCTTCGACCTGAGCGACGGGGAAAAGCAACTTCATGTTTTCTGGGTGGTCTGGGAGAACAGGAATATGAACATCGACCCGGAGCAATTAGCCAGCCTCGACTACCGGACCCAGTGGATCCAGTTGTGGAAGGGTCGGCGGGATTTCAGCCGTAAGGTTCTCCTTATCAGCCTCAACGGTATCGAGGAACCGGAAGAGGCCCGGGCACGGATTCGCGGGCTGGTCAGCGAGTGGGTGGTTCCGGAAATTGACTGAGAAGGTACCGCTCCCGGGGCAATAGTTGCCCCCGCTCGCCGGGGCGCAAAAGCGAGTCCGCATCCCCGCCGCCCATCAAGATGGCGCCCATTCGCAAGTGGCGAGGGGCCGAAAGGCGCAGGTCCGGCGTTTGCTCGAGGAATTCAGCCGCCACATTCACCTGCTCCTGAAGCAGGTAGGAGAGGCCGGCAAGCAGCTGGTAATCGGAAATTTCCGGGAACTCGGCCAGCCTCTCCTCCACGTTGCGGTGCAATTCGGGGGTAGGGCCCTCCAGAATCAGCTTCAGGTAAATCACAAAAGACTGGAGACCGGCAAAGTCGTCGAAATCGTCCACCTCTACCTCCCCTATCCTGGCCTCCAGCCAGTCCTGTCGGCCAAGATAATAGTGAGCGGCCAGATTTTTCTGCAGAAATACAGGATTGTCGGGATCCTGTTCCAAAAGCCACTTGTAGAGCTCCATCAATAACTCCCATCGCTGGTCCCGCAATAAATGCCGCTCGAGCGTCCTCGTCTGCCCCGGTTCGACCACCTGGACCGCAAGCCGCAAGGTCTCCTGGGCCTCCTCCAGCCGTTCGAGGGACTCGAGCGCGGCCGCCCGGTAGACGAGAATGAGGGACTGCTCCCTCTGTTCCATCGCCCGCGCCGTTTCGGCCCGCTTGAGAAGCTCGCGATACCGTCCCGCTTCCAGAAGGGCCCGGAAGTAGGGCTCCGCAGCCCCTTCCAGCTCCCGGTAGCGTGGCCAGCCGATGCGATCAAGGGCGAGACCGGGTTGTTCCATCCACAGGCTCCACCGAAGGAATTCCTCCACTTGCTCCTTACTGGGCGAGATCAGCAATTCGTCCATCAAAGGGTTCAGCTTCTTTCTCTCCGCGACGCCGATCCGAACTTCGAGGCCGGTCCCGTAAAGCCGGTCGAGGAGGCCCTCCCCTCGCTCCTTGAGATAAGCGGCTGCCTGCAGGCGTTTTTCCTCCGGAGCTGCTTCCTCGCTTGCCAATTCCCGGGCTGCCCGGAGACCTAGATCCCCCCCTCGCTGCATGAGCCTCTCCAGGTGGGAGCTGACGGGCTCCCCATCCCTGGCATTCACCAGACGCTGCATTTCCAGATATTGCTCATGCGCCTGCCATGAATCACTGCCTGCCATGACCAAATCGCTGGCCAGGCCGAAGGCGCTGTCCAGGCGACGCTGCATCGAAAGTGCCCGCAGCCATAAAAGCTTCGTTTCCTCGTTATCGCGGTCCAGTTCGACAAGACGCTCGAGAAAGGGGAGCGCCTCCTCGAGGCGCCTCCCCTGAAGAAGCAGCCCCGTCAATTCACGCAACCCCTCCACCGGAACCTGAGGCTCCCGCAAAATACCTTCCCACCATCGCAAGGCATCCCCGCTTCGTTGTTGCAGTAAAGCCTGGGCCACGAGAATTTGCGGCTCCGGATCCTCGGGCACAAGGTAATGCGCCGCTCTGGCGATCCGGGCGGCCTCCTCCCAGTTTTGCGCCTCCATAGCCTCGGAAGCTCGTTCTAAGTGCCGCTCCGCACGGACTTCGTTGATCCTCCCCATCCACAAGCTGCGGGTGAAAAAAAGGGTGAGCCCGAGGAGTACAACTCCGCCCAGGATGGAACTTATGGCTACAATCAGGTTTCTCGTTATCATCTATCGTACCACCAATCTTCGCTCAGCCTGCCAGCTCCCTGCCTGAGGTGACAACCCCTATTTCCACCCCTTCAACCCCGCATCCGGCCTTCACCTGCAAGGGGGGATCCCCTGGTTTTCATTCAGCATTTTCCCGGCTTGAGGCGATTTTCTGCCTGTGCAGGGGACCTCCCCCGAATAAAATAAAAAAAAACCCTTGCATCTATCAGGTATGTACCCCAGATTAGGCGTTCCAAAATCGCAAACTCAACACATCATGAATAAAAAAATTACGCTAATACTAGCCGCGGGGATGCTGTCCCCCGTTTTCGTCTTCGGCCAAGTTTCCATATCGGAACCGAATCCCGACGGCCTCTTCAACAGCCTTGTGGGCCAGATGGAATCCGACAAGGAAGACCTATATGTCGTCGATCCCTTTCGTACGTTCGAAGGGCCTCCCTACGACGAGATCTATTTCGATTCCGTATCGGGTGATTTCTGGACCGACAGTTCTCCCGGATTTCAGGATGTCGGCAGCGTGGCGGACAAGAAGTTCGTGGAGCTCACCGTCAACCTTCCGGCTTTCGTCCTCGACGGGAATGGCGGTGAGTTGGATGTGGGTTACTTCGGCAACTCCAGTATCGACCTGAACGAGTTCCTCCTCGAAGTCGATACGCCTGCCGCAGCTTCGGGAAGCCTCTTCCTCTACGATGAAGATAACAACGGAGGCGATCCGGACGACCCGCCTCGCACCGCTTCCGTGGTGAACAATTACGCCGTTAACTCCGTGGTTCGTTTCGCACACGATGACCTGTCCGTCGGCGTTTACGCG
>JAAAOD010000254.1 GCA_009908535.1 Verrucomicrobiota bacterium | reverse complement strand
CGCTGGCGTTGACCGTCAACTGACGCGCGCCGGGGATGCGTCCGATCTTTTCGCGCCAGCGTTCCGCCACCTGTTCGGCATCGGAGTCGCGCAACTCCGATTTGGTCAGTTCGACGAAATAGAACCCGAGGTGGGTCCCCTGCTGGCCGCCGCCGAAGCCGATGAACTGGGCGTAGTGCTTCACCGGGTTGCTGCCTCCGTCGGCAAGGTCCTCGGCGACGATTGCCTTCAACGATTCGCCGATGCGGTCGAAAGCGACCCGCGTCTCCCCGATGGGGGTTCCCTGCGGCAGGACGAGGTTCACGGCGATGAAATCACTCGGCACGCTGGGAAAGGGGGAAAACTTCACCCAGCCGCTCTGGATGAGGCCGAAGCCGAGGCTGAAAATGGCGAGGAAGGTCGCGATGGTCAGGTAGCGCCACTCGATGGCCCGGCCCAGGAAGGGCTGGTACACCTTTTCGACAAAGCGCTCGAGGCCGTCGGCGACCTTGCGCTGCAGCCGGGAAAGAAGATTCAGCCGGTCGCGCCCGCTGCGGTCGCCGACCTTGCACAGCGACAGGTGGTAGGGGAGGACCAGCTTGCTCTGGATAAGGGAGAAGGCCAGCGTCGGAATCACCACCATGGGAATGGCGGCGAAAAACTTTCCCAGCTGGCCGGGCAGCAGAAAGACGGGAAGAAAGGCCACCATGGTCGTCAGCACCGCGTAGGTGACCGGCACCGCGACGATGTGCGTTCCCCGGATCGCCGACTCCACGCCGGGGCCCACCTTCTGGAATTCCGTGAAGACGCTTTCCCCCACGACGATGGCGTCGTCGACGACGATCCCGAGGACGAGGATAAAGGCGAAGAGCGAGATGAGGTTGATGGAGATCCCCGCCAGCGGGGCCACCATGAAGGTCCCGAGGAAGCTGACCGGGATCCCGATGGCGACGAAAAAGGCGAGGGAGGGCCGCAGGAACAGGGAGAGCGAAAGGAGAACGAGAAGGAAGCCGATGAAGCCGTTGTTGATCAGCATCTCGAGACGCCCCTTCAGGTAGAAGGACGAATCCCCCCAGCTGTCGACCTTGATGCGCTCAGGGAGCCAGGTCCGGCGGATGCGCTCGAGATAGTCCTCCACCTGCCGCGAAATCTCGAGCGGGTTCTCGCGCCCGACCTCGCGGACCAGAACAAGGCCGGCGGGCTTGCCGTTGAAGGTGGTGATGACCGGATCGTCGACGAAGCCGTCGTCTATCTCCGCGATGTCCTCCAGCAGAACGCGCGTGCCGTCGAGTTGGGTCTTGACGACGATGGTGCCGAATTCGCCGCCCCGGTAGGCCTGTTCCTTGGTGCGGAGGAGGATTTCCCCGCCCGCCGCGCGGATGGAGCCCCCGGGGACGTCGAGGCTGCCGCGCCGCACCGCGGACACGACCTCGTCGAAAGTGAGGCTGAATTTCCGTAGGGCCGTTTCCGATACACCGATGGAGATTTCGTAACCGCGGACCCCCTGCACGGAGGCCTGCGAAACGCCGGGCAGACGCGTGATTTCGTCGCGCACGCGCTCCGTCATTTCCTTGAGCGACCTTTCCGAGGCCGGACCGTAAAGGGCGACCCAGAGGACGTCGCGCTCGATGAGCAGCTCCTCCACGATCGGCCGCTCCGTCTCCTCGGGAAAGCTCGTGATGGCGTCGACGCGCGACTCGATGTCGTCCTTGACGCGGCTCACGTCGACCCCTTTGCGCACCTCGATGGCGACCCTGCCGAATCCTTCCCGAGCCGAGGAGCGGACTTCCTTGATGCCGTCGATCCCCTCGATGGCCTCCTCCACGCGGAGGATGACCCCTTCCTCCACTTCCTCCGGCGCGGCGCCGAGGTAGGGGACGCTCACCACCACCGTATCGAGCGAGAACTGCGGGAAAAGTTCCTTCTTGATCGAGAACAGCGAGGCGATCCCGCCGACGACGATGACGAGCATGACGAGATTCGCGGCGACGCCGTTGCGGGTGAACCAGCGGATCATGAGGCCGGCTCCACGCGCATTCCGTCGACAAAGAAGAGCAGGGGCGTCCGGCAGAGGCGGTCGCCCTCGGAAAGGCCTTCCCCGACGAGGGCGGTGTCATCGCTCGCGCGGAGCACCTCAAGCTCGACCTTCTCAAGACGGTTGTCGTCGATCAGTCGATACACGACATCGCCGGGTTGAAGGGCGGCGCGCGGGATGCGGAAAGCGTCCGGCAGCGCTTTGCCTCGAATGTCGGCCTCGACGAACATCCCCGGGGTCAGTTCCCAGCCCTTGTCGCTGGTGAAGGGAGGTTCGAGGCGCGCGTAAGCGGTGATCATGCGGGTGCGGGGATCGACGGCGGCGGCGGTGCGGACGAGGCGCGCCCGCCAGCGGTGTTCGCGGTTGCCGATGGTTGCGGTGAGCTCGGCCCGCGGCGGGTTGGCCTGTGGAACCCCCTGCCCGCTGAAGCCGAGGAGGGCGAGGTCGTCGAGGGAAAGGGGAAGGGGAACCTCGAGGGCCTGCGTGGAGTAGACCTCCCCGAGGACGAGGGACGGGCCGGGCACCGTCTGGCCGACCTCGACATACTTTTCGCGGACGCGGCCGTCGTAGGGGGCGCGAACCCGCGTGTCCGCGAGGTCCTCCTCGGCGATGCGCACGGCGACCTTCGCCGCCTCGAGGTCCGCCCTGGCCTTCTCCAGTTGCGGCTCGCGGAGGACAAGGGGGCTCGCTTCGCCGCTGCCGACCCGCTCCCAGTCACGCCGGGCCTGTTCGGCGTTCTCCAGTTCCTGCAAATAAGCGGTCCGCCGCAGGGCAAGGCGGGACTTCGCCTCCGCAAGCGCGCTTTCAAAGGGAAGCGGATCGAGACGCAGCAGGACATCGCCCTTCCCGAAACGGCTGCCGGGATAAAAATCCTCCGCCACCGCGATGATGTCGCCCGGTACCTTGGCGGTGAGCCGCGTTTCCTGCAGCGGCTGGACGGTGCCCTCCGAGGCGACCCGGACCGTCTGCCGTCCGCCCTTAACGGTGAAGGTCTCGATCTTCGGAAAGACCGGCTCCGCTTCCTTCTTCTCGGGTTCCGGCTTCATCGCCGCCATCGCCATGGTCATAACAATGCCGAGGACGAGCACCGCCGGAGGAAGCACCACCTTGAGAATCAGACGTCCGCGACCGGATTTGGGCATAAACCGGAGGAGTTTGCGTTAAGATCCGGGAGTTGCAATCCTGAGGATCGCTCAGCTGCGCATTTTCAACCAGTTTTGTTGCCTGGCGGATTCGACCGCGGAGGCGATGAATTTCATGCCCTCGACGCCGTCCTCGACGGTCGGGAAATCGTAGGGCGCGCCAGCTCCCGGACGGCCGTTGACGGCGTCGCGGATCGCCCGCGCGGCTTCAAGGTAAACATTGGCGAAGGCCTCAATAAAGGCCTCGGGATGGCCGAAGGGGATGCGGGAGAAGGTCTTCGCGGCATCGCTGAGGTAGTCGTTGCCGCGTCGATACACCTCGCGGGGCCGGTCCGGATACTTGACGAGCAGCTCGTTCGGTTCCTCCTGGAACCATTCGAGGCCGGCCTTTTCCCCGTAGACCCGCAGGCGGAGGGCGTTCTCCTCCCCGGCGGAAACCTGCGAGGCGTAGAGGACACCGCGGGCGCCGCCTTCGTAGTGGACGAGCAGGTTGCCGTCATCCTCGAGCCGGCGGCCGGAGACCATGGTGGAAAAGTCCGCGCAGAGCGATTCGATCCGCAGGCCGGTGACGTAGCGGGCGAGGTTCTCGGCATGCGTGCCGATATCGCCCATACAGCTGGAGGCGCCGGCCTTTTCCGGGTCGGTCCGCCATGCCGCCTGCTTCTGGCCCTCGGCGTCGATCGCGCTGAGCAGCCAGCCCTGCGGATACTCGACGACGATCTTGAGAATGCGCCCGAGGTGACCGCTTTCGACGAGGTGACGCGCCTCCTTTACCATCGGATAACCGGTGTAGTTGTGGGTGAGGGCGAAAACGCGTCCGCTGGTTTGCACGATCTCCTGCAGCGCTTCCGCTTCCTCCACCGTCCGCGTGACCGGCTTGTCGCAGACGACGTGAAAGCCGGCCTCGAGAAAGCACTTCGCCACCGGATAGTGCATGTGGTTCGGCGTGACGATGGCGACGAAGTCGATGCGCTGATCCGCCGGCAGGGAGGTTTCCGCCTCCGCCATGGCCTCGTAGTCCTCGTAGACGCGGCTTGGGTCGAGATAGAGGTCGGCCCCGCTGGCGCGGGATTTTTCAGGATCGGAGGAAAAGGCCCCGGCGACGAGGTCGATCTGTCCGTCGAGGGCGGCGGCCATCCGGTGGACCGAGCCGATGAAGGCGTCGCGCCCGCCGCCGACCATTCCCATGCGTAGTTTGCGGTGTTCCATGTTGGTTTGCTCCGATTACAATCAATCCTCGCTGCTGAAGGCGGCGTCGAAGGCGGTTTCGCTGGGAGGAAAGTCGACCCTGCGCGTGAAGGCCGCCGCTTCGCGTCCGCCGTGGACGCGGTCCATGCGGCCGTCTTCCCATTCCACGGAAAGCGGGCCCCGGTAGCCGATGTCGTTGAGGGCGACGATGATTTCCTCAAAGTTGATGTCCCCGTGCCCGAGGGAACGGAAATCCCAGTAGCGGCGCGGGTCACAGAAATCGGTATGGCCTCCGAAGACGCCCGCTTCGCCGTTGCCGTGGCCCCACCAGACGTCCTTCATGTGCACGTGATGGATGCGGTCCGCGAACCTGCGGATGAATTGCACGTAGTCGACGCCCTGATAGCCGAGATGGCTGGGGTCGTAGTTGAAGCCGAAGCGCTTGTGCCCGTCGAGGGCCTGCAGGGCGCGCTCGCTCGAGGCGATGTCGAAGGCGATTTCCGTCGGGTGCACCTCCAGCCCGAAATTGAGGTCCTCCGCGTCGAAGGCGTCGAGGATCGGCTTCCAGCGCCGCGCGAAGTCGGCGAACCCTTCCTCGAGGTATTCCTGGCTGGTGGGCGGAAAGGCGTAGAGAGCGTGCCAGATGGAGGAGCCAGTGAAGCCGTTCACCACCGGAGCAAGCGGGCTTTCATCGCGACGGGCGTTGAAGAAGCGGCGGGCCGCCTTCGCGGTTACCTTCAGTTCCTCCGCCGCGCGGCCGCGGACGCCCTCCGGGTCGCCGTCCTTCCAGACATGCTCCGGCAGGATCGCCTTGTGGCGGTCGTCGATGAGGTCGCAGACCGCCTGGCCGACGAGGTGGTTGGAGATCGCGTAGCAGCTCAGGCCGTGTTCGCGCAGCATGCGCCAGCGCGCCTCGATGTATTTGTCGCTTTCGGCGGCCTCGTGGACATCGAAATGATCGCCCCAGCAGGCGAGTTCGACGCCGTCGTACCCCATCTCTTTGACAAGCG
>JAAAOD010000003.1 GCA_009908535.1 Verrucomicrobiota bacterium | reverse complement strand
TCAGCTTACGCCCTTGAACCCCCCGATCAATCCCGTTCCCCTGCTCATGGGGCGCCGTTCCCTGATGGGCTCGTTGATTGGAGGCATGTCCGAAACCCAGGAAGTGCTGGATTTCTGCGCCGAAAAGAACATCCGGTGTGATATCGAAATGCTCGACATCGGCAATATCAATGAAGCCTATGAACGGATGAAGCGGGGCGATGTCCGCTACCGGTTTGTCATCGACATGGCATCCCTCAAGGAAGGCTGAGTGGATCCATCCTCGATAATGGGGCCGAACTTTCCTCCGGCCGAGCGCAGGTCTCAAACCAGTTTGCGGCGTATCCAGCCACTCAGGCTGTCCAGGCCGACGACGATGACCAGGATACAGAGCAATACGGTGGCGAAGCGGTCCCACTGGCCGAATTCCTGATAGCGCAGCAATTGCAGTCCGATCCCACCGGCGCCCACGTAACCAATGATGCTGGCCGAGCGGATATTGTATTCCAGCATCCACAAGGTATGGCCCCAGACAAGGGGCCGCACCGTTGGCCACAGTCCGTATTGAAAGGCCTGCCAACGGTCGGCGCCCAGCCGTCGGAGAGCTTCCGCGACAGACGGATCGAGGGATTCAAACGCTTCAGAGAAGAATTTACCGAGGTAGCCGACACTGTAGAAGGTCAGCCCGATGACCCCTGCCAGCGTGTTGGCTCCGACCATTGCCACCGCGAGCAACGCCCAGATCAGGCTCGGAAGGGTCCGGATGACATTGAGACCAAAGCGCGTTCCCACCACCAGCCACCGGGGAGAGAGGCCCCGCGCCCCCGCCAGTCCCAGTATCAGGGATATCACTACACCAAAGGCCGTTGCCATGGCGGCGATTTGCACCGTCTCCCACAGGGCCACGCCTACTTCATCCAGGATGCTGAGATCCGGAGGCAGGAATTTCGCGAAGAACCGCCGCATCTGCTCCAGGGTGTCAACATCCCGCCCGGATCCTTGCAATACCGGCAGGCTGCTGATGACAAGGAGGACAAAGAGCCAGAAACTAAGGTTGACGATTCCCAGACGCTTGCGCCAATCCCCCGCGGGGAGCGGGCTCTTTCCCCTGGTATGCTGGATTTCCGCGCTCACGCCTTTCCCTTTCGTACGCGCGATTGTTTCCATAAGGAGGGCGTTTCGCGGTCCCAGCGCAGGACTTGGTCCGCGTACAGGCGGATGTGCCTTTCGTCATGGAGGACCGCCACCACCGTTTTGCCGCGCCCGGTGACTTCCTTCTGCAGCCGGGCGAGGACGATTTGCGCGTTGGCCCGGTCCAGGTTCGCCACCGGCTCATCAACAAAATACACCAGCGGATCCTGATGCAGGGCCCGCGCCAGGGCTACCCGCTGGCGTTCCCCTCCGCTCAACACGCCCACCGGCTTGTCAGCGGCCGTGGGAAGGCCGAGGGAGGCCAACAGCCCGTAAGCCTGTTCTCTTTCTTCACGACGGAATCCGAATGCGCTGTGCCAACAACCGTATTGCCCCAGACGCCCGCAACAGACGTTTGTCAGGGCGTCCAGCTGGTCGGCCAGTCGCAGGTGCTGGTAAACGAATCCCGCCTGTCGGGTGAACACCGCCGGCGGTTGAATCCACTCCCGGTCTTTCCATTCCACCTTTCCTTCGCCGGGTGCCGTAAATCCCGCCAGCGCCTGCAGCAGCGTCGTCTTGCCGGTGCCGCTGGGTCCTGCGATGACAAAGAATTGCCCGGGGCAGATGCAGAGATCCAGACGGTCGGCCAGAAGGCGGTCCCCGGCCCGGAGGATGAGCCCTTGCGCCTCGATAGCAGGTACCCGACGACTCTCCGGGCGTCGTTGCGATTTCATTACAATGCCTCGACAAAGGCAAGGGCCTCCCTGATCGGCCGTAAATGCGCCTCCGCGGATACCTCCACCAGCTCCCCGCCAAAGAGGGAGGAGGCCAGGAGGGGGTCGTCTTCGTGCAGGGTCTTGAGGCCCTCCGCAAGGCTGCCGAGGGGCTTTTCCGGCAGTCCTTCCCGAACAAACACTACGTGCGTCGGTACCGGGCCCTGGTCCTGAATTATCCGCAGTTGTGCTTTCTGCTCCGCGGTCAGGTGTTTGTCCTCGTCCATGACATAGTCGCTTACCGCGGCCGCCTCCGCCCGCCCGTTCAGGACGCGCTCGATCGCCGACACATACCCCGTCCCAAACTGGACGTTGCCGCGTCCGAAAACGTCCGCCAACTGCATCCCCGGTTCCAGCAGGCCTCGCTTCTTCAAATCGTGCGCCGGAATGATATAACCACTCGTGCTCGTGGGGCTGGCAAAGCTGACCGGCTTGCCGCGCAACTCCCCGATGCTTTCATACCCGCTTTCAGCGCGCCCTACCCAGTAGCTCCGGTAGGTCGTCGCCCCCTCCTGGCTTACCGCCAGCAGGACCTCGCCGATCCCCCCGGCGGCATAACGGGCTGCGCTGGTCGAGCTCAGAAAGGCCAGATCAATCGTCCCGTTCGCCAGTCCCTGCTCGATCACCGCCCCGCTCATCGGGATGATCACCTCCACCGGCATGCCCACCTCCGCTTGCAGGTATTCCTTCAGCCGTCTCTGGTCCTCCAGCATCGCGTCCGGATTCTTGTCCGGTTTCAATGCCACCACCACTTCTTCCACCTCCCTTTCTCCGCTGATCTTCGCCTCCTCCGAATCGCCGCCCGCGCAGCCTGCCGTCAGCCACAGTCCCGTCAGCAGCCCCATCCCGGCCAGCCTTCCCCAGCGCCCTGCTTTCAATAAAATTTTGCTGTTGAGTTTCATTCTCAATTAGCATGGGGATCCTGCCCACCGGGTCAACCCGCTCCCGCAGTTTATTCCGGCTTCTTCCATCACACCCCACAATGGCTCCTCGAAAGGGGAAAGATCCCCGGGTGAATGCGTCTTTGCGCTTGATCAGGGCAGGCGCTTTTCACTCTCATTAATGTCATTGATAGCCCTGACCTCCCGTTGGAAAAGCGTTGGCAGGGCAGTTTTGGGGGATTACCCTGTTTTCATGCACAAAGAGTCTGCTGTTAAGGGGTTGCGTTGTTGGAGCAGGTGGACCGGGTGGATGATTTTCCTGTTCGCGTTAAGCAGCGGGGGCTTGCTGACGGCCCAGGTGGATTTACTGGAGGATCGGTTGGCGGGCCTGGAAGAGCAGCACCGGGACGTGCAGATCCAGATAGGAGCGCTGACAGAGTTTCTCGGTGCTGCAGACGGCCGGGTGACGGCACTGGAGGAATCGATAACGCAACTGGAGGGGATGCGCGATAACCTTGCCGAAATCAACAAGAAGAACCTCATCAAGGTGATTTTCCAATTGGCGTGGGAGACGTATTCGACCATCGACGAGACGACGGGAACGGCGAAGACGGCGGTGGAATCGGTGGCGAATTACGGCATCACCTATGCGGCCGGGCGTCTTGCCTTCGAGAAGACGAGCGACGAGGCCCGCAAGGCAATGGGGCTGGATGCGAGTAACTACTACAGCAGCCGGACGGTCTCGATCCGGCGACTTACGGAGGACGCCTTAGAGCAGTCAAAGGAGGTGCAGAAGGTATACTGGGCCCTGGACAAGGATCTCGCGTATTACCGGGCCCTGAAGCAAAGTGAGGAAGAGGGCGAGGATCCGGGGGAGCGGGGGGCGATCTTCTTCAAAAACGAGGTCGTCCGGGAGCGGATCGCCGAAGCGATTGCGGCGATGGAAGCCTTGCTCTCCACGATCGAGTCGGGGAAGACGCAGGCGCAGAATGATCTCGAATGGCTTGAGGGCGAGCAGGCGAGCATCGCAAGCCTGATGGAGGGCGTGCGCCTTCAACTCGAGCAGGCACGCGAAGCGGAAAGAACCGAAGCGGTCGAGGGTGGCGTTGAGGAAATGCTCGATCAGGTCGAGGATGCGGTCTCCGTCCCGGGATTTGAGTTCCGGGCGCAGCGGGAGGATGAGGCGGATTACGACTATTATGCTGAACGCTACTATGCCGGCGTTGAAACGATCAACGGCCTCCTCAATGCGGCCTTTCCCACCCTGAACAGCCTCTGGCAGGACTACGCTTCGTCGTTTGACGAGGTGGAGGACGAATTCGACGCCTGGGGCGAGGCGTATGCGTTCCTTGTTTCCTTTCGCTACGGGAAGGACGAGATGAGCCCGGCGGATTTCGGCGGATTGATCGACACGCTTTGGGACTGGCGGAGTGCGGATCTGGACGAGGACAAGCTGCGCGAGGCCCTTGCGGCGTTGGAGGGGATTCAGGGGAGCCTGGCGCCGCTGGACGCGAGCTTCCTCTCTTACAACAACACGCGCACGGGGTTGACCGGGATCGGCGGGATCGCCTCGGCGAGCGCGGTCCCGGCGGACGAGACGCCGCCGGAGGAGAGGCGGATGTATACAATTCGCCAATACGTCGAGAACGAGGGGGCGGAGATCAGGTTTCCCGGGGCGGACTATGCCTCCATCTCCGAGCCCTATTCCTTTCTGGAGTGGTATGAGCTGAGCTACGAGGTCGAACAGCTGCTGGAACAGGTCAGCGAGGCGATCGGGAACGCCGCGGACGCCGCGTCCTCGTATGAAAAGCACTACTACGGGTTGCAGTCGGCGATCGACGGGGTGACGGAAGACGAGCAGACGCTGGTGGACTCGCTCGAGGGCGCGGTCATTTACCTCGCGGACACGCTGGGGGAGGCGGATACGCTCACTTCCGCGGCGGCCTTCACCGTGGGGGGATCGTACAGGTATTTCCATGGGATCCACGATCACCAGTTTACCGTCCAGGCGCTTTCCGACGCCATGGAGGAGGCCCTTCTTGCGGACATCCGGGCGGAGCCGGCACGGGCGCAATGGGACGCTTATCTGAGCTTCGTCGCCGCTTACGAGGAAGTGGCCCGTCGCTACCGCCTTGCCTCACAACAGGTGCTTTCCGCGGACTCTCGGATTTCCGGGCGCCCGCCGACCTTTCTTACCGACGTCAGAGATGCCGTTTCGGTGGCCGAGAGCATCGGTTATCCCGTGCCGGGCAATTCCATTTCGCGGATGGAGTCGATGGCCACCGCCTATGCGGAGACCCGTTCCTTTGTCGGGGAACTCCGGGCATGGGAGGGCGCGCGTAGCCTCAAGGAAGTCCGTCTGCTCGAAGACATGACGGACACCGTGCCCGGCGAGATGGAGGAGCCATGGATCGACCATCCGCTCGCGCAGGCGCTGCCGGCCTTCGGGCTTTTGCTCGTGAAGGAGGAGATGGACCGGCGGTTCGATGCTTTGATGGATATGGCGGTGCGCGATGAGGATGCCATGTGGGATGCCACCTACGACATTGTGGCCATTGTCGACGCATGGAAGGCGGCGCAGACGGACGGC
>JAAAOD010000242.1 GCA_009908535.1 Verrucomicrobiota bacterium | reverse complement strand
CGGTAGCTGGTGAACAGGACAAGGCTGCCGCCCTCCATCTGCCCGGCGAGGATCCCGATCTCTGTAGCGAGAAAGTCAGTACATAAACTGTGGTCGGCACTGTTTGGTTCGGGGGCGGACGTGTGCAGGAGGATCTCCATCTGCAGTGAATAGTCGAACGGGGAAGCGACGCGGCGCGCCTCCGTATCGGGCGCCCCGACGCGCTCCTGGAAGGACGTCATGTCCGCCCCCTCGGCAAGGGTGGCACTGGTGAGGACCGCGGAGGTCCGGCGGCTGAAGAGGGCTCTCCGCAGCGGTTCGGCCACACTGAGGGGGGCCGAGCGAAGATGGACGATGGAACCTTTCCGCCCGCCCGCTTCCGTCCAGTAGACGGATTCCGGATCTCCGAGCTGGAGCACCTCGGCCATGCCGTCGCGGTAGCCCTGCAGGCGTTTGCGCACCCCTTCGAGCTCGTCGCGGCGGGGACCTTCCTCGAGGCGTTCCTCCCGCCGTGCAAGACCGTGCAGCAGTTGGCGCAATGCGGTGTCGACGGGATTTTCCATCCACTCCGGTTCACGGAAACGGAAGGGCCGGCCGGAGCGCAGGAAAGTGGTACGGACCTCTTCAAAAAAGGAGTCCGCCCGTTCCTGCACCTTTTGCACCGCAAGGCAGAGATCATGGGCGCGCAGGGAGGGCAGAAGACCGCGACGCTTGCCGCGCCGAAGGTGAAAGAGCTTTTGCAGCTGGCGGCGCAGCCCTTCCTCGCTGATCCGCTGCCCGAAATAGTCCGTGGCGACGGCAGGCAAAACATGGGCTTCGTCAAGGACGACAAAATCCTCCGGAAGCAGGACTCCGGGGACGCTTGCTTCCGGGGACTGCCCGGCGGCAAGCAGGGCGAAGAGAAGACTGTGGTTGACGATGACGAGGTGGGCCCGGCGAATGGCGGCACGGGCGCGCCGGAAAGGGCAGGCGTCCGTCGTGCAGTTGCGCTGGTTGCAGGCGTGCGCGTCCGCATGCACCCAGTCCCAGACCTCCGGGTCGGGCGGCGGTTCCAGTTCCTGCCGAAGGCCGGTGACGGACTGCTCCGCCCAGTCCGCGATGCGCTGCAGCTCCTCCTGCTGGGCAGAAGGGAAAAGCTCGGTGCGCGTCTCCAGCGCCTGGCGCAGGCGCGTTCCGCAGAGGTAGTTGGCCCGGCCAAGGAGAACGGTGTGACGGAAGCCGGCGCATTCTTTCAAGACCGGGTCGGTTGCGAACAGCTTTCGGCAGAGCGGAAGGTCCTTCGTTTCGATCTGCTGCTGCAGGGCGATCGTGTGCGTGGAGACGAGGAAGGGACGTTTTGCGCTCACCGCCTGGAGCAGACCCGGAAGGAGATAGGCGAGGGACTTGCCGACCCCGGTTCCCGCCTCCGCGAAAAGGGTCTGTTCCCCCGCCATGGCGGCAGCGGTAGCTATCGCCATCTCCGCCTGCTGCGGCCGGAACTGGAGACCGAGATGCTGCTCGAGGAGGCCCCCTTGGGCGAAGATGCGCCGGATCGCGGCCACGACGTCGAGGCGCGGCGGTTCCGCTCCCGAATGCGGGTCCATGGCCTCGTTCAATCGGATCATGGCGGAAGCATGCAAAGCGGGACAAACCTGCGGCAACGGTAAAAGAGGAGGGGTCCGGTTTTGCCGTTGCCATCTTTGCGGAAGGCGTCTTCCACTTGGCGGCTATGGTGCCGACCTGGTTGCAAAAGCTTTTGATCCTGCAGGATCGCGACGAACGCTGCGGGAATATCGAGCGCCAGCTGGCGAACATCCCCGCCGATATCCGCAAGGAGGAAGCGGAGATCGCGAAGCTGCAAAACCAGCTCAAGGAGCAGGAATCCGATTTGAAACACAAAGAGGCGCAGCGCCTCGAAGTGGAGGGCGAGGTCAGCGACGCGGAGGCGGCGGTGGTCAAGTACAAGACCCAGCAGATGCAGGTGAAGAAGAACGAGGAATACCAGGCCCTGGAAAGCGAGATCGTCGGTCTTCAGGATAAGATCAGCGGACTCGAGGACCGGGAGCTGGCCTTGCTGGAGGAGATCGATCTTCGGCAAGGACAGCTCGAGAAAGCCCGGGAGGAAATCGGAAACCAGATCCATACCCTCGAGACCCATATTGAGCTTCTGCAACGCAACCGGGAGTCCTTTGCCGCCGACCTTGAGGAGGCCAAAGAAGCGCTCGCCGCCTGCGAGCCGGAAATCGACGAAAACGTCCTGCAGCAGTACGACTACGTAAAGCGGCAGGTGAAGCGGCCGCCCGTCGTCGTGGCTCTCGAAGACGGACGCTGCAAAGGTTGCCACCTGAAGGTTTCCGGCGATGTCGAAAGCATGGCCCGGAAAGGCAGGGAACTGGTCCGCTGCGACAGCTGCGGCCGCATCCTTTATTACGACCGCTAAGGAGGCCGGGCCCCGGGCCGCCCCCGCCAGTTTTCCATTGCCACCAGCGTCCGCTGGAGGGATCGTATGCGGTTATGGACCTGATCGGCGGACTCCCGCTGTGCCGCTTCGGCGGAATAGAGGAAAGTCCGGACACCAGAGGGCAGGATTCCCCGCGAAAGCGGGGGCACGGGTTTCGCGAGGAACCCGTGACGGACAGTGCCACAGAAAACATACCGTCCCGCATCCGCGGGATAAGGGTGAAAAGGTGGGGTAAGAGCCCACCGCCCGGAGGGCAACCGACGGGGCACGGTAAACCCAATCCGGTGCAAGGCGAAATAGGGAACCGGGCGGCCCGCCTGACGGTTCCGGGTACGTCGCGTCCCGCTCCGGCGGGAATCCCGCGCTCGCGGGATAGATAAATGGGAGTCCCGCTTCCGCTTCCGCGGAGGCGGACAGAATCCGGCTTACCGCCGGTCGGGTCCTCCTTTTTTCAATTCCTTGAAAAATATCCGCGACTGTCGTCCGCTGCTGGCAAGGCTCTCGCGGAGGGCCTTCGGCAGCTGGGCCGGCGTGCCTTGCCCGAACCCGCAGGTGTCGCGGAAAAACGGCGACGTCTGCGTGGTGAGGGCGACGAGGCGCTTCTTGCCGCCCTGAGCTGCGGTTTCGAGGGCGTACTCGACCATGGCCTTGCCGATGCGGCGTCCCTGGTAGGCCGGATGAACATAGACGGATCCCAGCTCGATGGTCGTGGAGCGTGGATAGGGGGTCAGGCGGAAGCAGCCGATTACGCTCTCGTCGATCTCGTAGACGAAATATTCCTTGAAGTGTGCCTCTACCGCCTGGCGGGTGCGCGGGCGCAGGCTCTCATCGCGCACGGCGGCCCGGGTGAGGGAATGGATGGCGGGGGCGTCCTTGCGGCGGGCCTTGCGGATGCGCGAATAGGGATTGGAGTGAATCATCGAGCCGATACCGACCTTGGAGAAAACCTCCATGAGGAGGCCGTCGTGAATGCGGCTGTCGATGATGTGCGCGCGGGGGGTGCCGCCGTCGATGGTCTTGACGGCGTATTCTGCTTTGGAACGCACCGGCTCGTCGATGGTGGCCGGTTCCTTCTCGAGGAGCGAGCGGACCTCCTGCACATCGGCGTTCAGGCGCAACTGGCCCTTGTAAGTAAGTCCCGGATACGGAAGAAGAAAAATCAATTTGGAGGCCTGCAGGCTGACCGCCAGCTCGGAGGCGAGCAGGTCGGAATTAAGGCGGCGTTCGGAACCGTCGCGGGTGAAGGCGACCGGGCCGATCACCGGCACGAGTTCCTGCGAGGTGAGATTGCCGAGCAGGTCGGTATCGACGCGGTCAACCTTGCCGGTGAAGAGCTGGTCCACTCCCTTGAGAATACCGCGGTCGGTGGCGCGCACGGCATTGGCCCGCACGCAGCGGAGCCCGTTCTGGGTCAAACCGCGCTCAATGAGGTGGCCGACCTCGGAGGCCGCGCGCACTGCCAGCTGGAGAGTGCCGCGGTCGGTGGGCCCGTAGCCGCGGATATCGGAGATTTTCAAGTGGGTCTCCTTTGCCAGACGCTCGAGCTGGGCGCCGATCCCGTAGACGATGACAAGGCGGATGCCGAGATTGCACAGCACCGCCAGCTCGAGCATGAGATTGTTGATCGTCTCCTTCCCGATAACGGCCCCGTCGATGGCGATGACAAAGGTATGGTGGCGCCACTGCGGGACGTACTTGAGAATGCCCCGCAGGTCGGCGGGACTCAGTTCCCGGATGTTTTCCCGTCCGTCCAGATCCATGACCGGACAAGCTTTGAAAGGGCGGGGAGCCGGGGCAAGGTTCAAAAACGCTCGCCCCCGCGGAGGCTTGTCCTTTCCATGGAAAATGTGCGGAAAGAGCGGACGGAGCGACGGTCGGCCCTCGAGCAGAGCCTCGACGGGCTGCCGCAAGGTCTTGCCGACCCCATCGAGGGCTTCGGGGCCTTCATCGAACTGGAAAAGGGGCATGCCGGGACGACCGTGGAGGGATACCAGACCGATCTCTGCCAGTGCGCCCGCTTCCTCGCTTCCGAGCGCGGGCGCGGGGACTGGCGCCAGGTGGCCACGGAGGACCTCGCCGCATGGGTCGGCGTCCTCACCTGCGAGGCCTACCGGACCTCCTCCCTGGCCCGCAAAGTGAGCGCCTTGCGGCATTTCGCGCGGTATTTGCTTTCCGAGCACAGGGTGGCGGAGGATTTCACGGAACTGCTCGCCTCGCCGAAAAAGGAACGGCCCCTGCCGGAGACCCTGAGCGTGGAGGAGGTGGGACGGTTATTGCGGGCCCCCCGGGAGGATTCGGCACGGGGATTGCGGGACCGGGCCTTCCTGGAACTGCTCTACAGCAGCGGCCTGCGCGTCTCCGAGCTGTGTGCGCTCACCCTGCAACAGGTCAACCTGGAGGAGGGCTATCTTCGCGTGGAAGCGGGGAAGCGGAACAAGGACCGCATGGTGCCGGTGGGCGGTCGCGCGGTGGAGGCGCTGCGGCGCTATCTCGATACCGCGCGCCCGGCGCTGGTCCGCAGCCGGACCGGGAGCGCCTTTTTCCTCAGCAACCGGGGCGGCCCCCTTTCCAGGAAGACGATCTGGTATTGGCTGCGCAACTACGCGGAAAGGGCCGGGATCGAGCGCCCGGTGAAGCCGCACCTTCTGCGCCATTCCTTTGCCACGCACCTGCTGCAGAACGGGGCCGACCTGCGCGCGATCCAGGAGATGCTCGGGCACGCCGATATCGGGACCACTGAAATCTACACCCATGTCGACGGCGGCACCCTCGCGGCGGTCCATGACCGTTTCCACCCGCGGAACCGGCAGTAGAGGGACGCCGATACCGCTCAGCCTTCGACCTCCTCGCGGAGGCGCAGCTGGCCGCAGGCGGCGTCGATATCATGACCCTTTTCCTTGCGGACGGTATGGGAGACGCCGGCCTTTTGGAGGATGCGGGC
>JAAAOD010000078.1 GCA_009908535.1 Verrucomicrobiota bacterium | reverse complement strand
CGCAGCTTTTCCGGATGCCCGCCGCTGTCAAAAAGAGACCCGCTTTCACGACCGTGTGATGGATCATGAAAAAGAGGCTCGCGGCAAAGCCGAAAGGAGTGAAAAAGCCGATCCCGATCAGCATGAAGCCGTACTGGCTGAGGCCATGGAAAGCAAGGATCTCCCGCACGCCGTTCCTTGAAACCGCACCGAGGACGCCGAACAGCATCGTCGCGCCTCCAAGGGCGACAAAAAGGGCGTAAAGGACCTCCTGTGTTGGCGGCATGAGCGTTCCGAGAAGACGCAGGAGGAGGTAGAGGCCCACTTTCGCCATCATAGCCGCGTACAAAGAGGCGATCGCCGCCGGGAGCGTCGGGTAACTTTTCGGCAACCAGTAGTAAAGCGGAAACATGCCTGCTTTGATGGAGAAGACAAAGGCGAGGAGGGCCGCGAGAAGGCCCACTTTGCCGCTTCCGCCCGGAGTGGCGGTCATCTCGGCCGCCCGCTCCGCGATATGGGCGAAGTTGAGGGATCCGAAGAGGGCATAGGTCATCCCGCAACCGGCAAGGAACAGCGCCGAGGCGAGGACATTCAACAGAACATACGGAAAGGCGTGCTTCACCTGACCTTTTTCCGCCTCCAGCGTCATCAGCGCGTAGCTCGAAAGCAGCATCACTTCGAAGGCGACAAAGAGGTTGAAAAGGTCGCCCGTGAGAAAACCCAGCTGGATTCCGCTGAGAAGAAAATGAACGAGCGGTTGCCGGAACGGGCTCGCCGTTCCGGGCCGCCCTTCGGCCATGCTCGCCAGCATGGCCGTGAAGGCAATGACCGGACCGAGTAAAACAAGGAGGGACGCGGTCCTGTCGGCGACGAGGACGATGCCAATCGGATCGGTCCAGGACCCGAGAGGGGAGACAAAGGTTCCTTCAAGAAAGACGAGTCGGCACAGGGAAACCGCCAGCAGGATCTGCACGCCGAGGCTGCCAAGGCTGAACGTCCGGCGCAGGGCAGGTTCCCAGCGCTGCATTAAGACGAGGACGATCCCGGTCAGGAAAGGGAAGAGAACTGGAAAAATACTCAGCATGATCAATCCGTCCCTTCGTCGGAATAAAGCTGGTCAAGCTCCTCGCGTTCATATTCGACGAGAAGACGGTACAGGAGCGTCAGGACATACGCGAAAACAGCAAAGCCGATGACGATCGCGGTCAGGAGCAAGGCCTGGGGGAGGGGATCGGCGAGAAAAGGCGCCTCTCCGCCGGTAATGGGGGGGCTTTTCCCCCGGGGATCCCCGGAAGAGGCGAGGATGACGAGGTTGGCCGCGTGGCCGAGGATGAGGACGCCGAAAAGGATGCGCAGCCATTCCCGGTGCAGCAGAAACCAGACCGCGAGGGCAAAAAGGAATCCGATGAGAAGGGCGGTGATCCAGATCATTCCGTGGCCCCTCCTTTCTCTTCGCTGCGGGCGGCATGAAGGGGTTCCTCCTTTTCGGCAAGGGGAAGGTGGAAGGGCGCTGCCGGGCCGTCCCGCTGCCCGTCCAAGGCGTCCATGAGAAGAAAGGTGATTTTCAGGACCACGCCCACCACGGTAAGAAAGACGCCGAGGTCGAACAGCAGCGGCGTCCCGAGGTAGAGCTGGTCGAAAAAGACCACCTTTTCGGCCTTGTAGTGGTATTGGGTGAGGAAGGCCTCGTCGAAAACCATTCCCGGAATTCCGGCAAGGACCGCGATGAGCAGCCCGTAGCCGGCAAGGCGCAGGGGATCAAAGGGACAAAGCCGCGGCGCAAAGGCTTTCCCGTTTGCCAGCAGCAGCAGCAACATCCCGATGGCGCTTCCCACGCCGGCAATGAAGCCGCCACCGGGAAGATTGTGTCCGCGAAAGAACAGATAGACGGCGAAGATCTGCACAATGAAGGCGATCGCCGTGGCCGTCTTCCGCAGGATGAAGGAATCGGAATCAAGCATGCGGTTCCTCCTTTCGGCGGCGCAGAAGGCCGATCACTCCAAGAGTGGCAATGACGAGGACCCCGATTTCAAGGAGAGTGTCAAAGCCGCGGAAATCGATGAGGATGGTGTTCACCGCGTTGGTCCCCTTTGCCATGGGCAGGCTCGCTTCAAGGTAGGCGTCGCCGAGTCGCTCCGGCGCGCGCCTCCCCGCGAAGAGCAGGGTCAGGGTGAACATGAGGAGGCCCGTGCCGGCGGCGAGGAAGAAATTCGTCCACGCCCGGCCCGCCGGAAGCCGCGCCGGACTGTGCCGCAGCGAGGGGAACCGCAGAATAAAGATCAGCAGCAGCACCAGCGAAGCCGCCTCGACGAGGATCTGCGTCAGGGCGAGGTCCGGCGCCCGGTAGAGGACGAAATAAAAGGTGATGAGAAATCCTATACTTCCGACGAGAATAACCTGGGCTTTCCACGAACGCGCAAAAAGGAGGCAAAGGCCCGCCGCCACGAGCAGAAGCGCCGCGAGGGTCCCCATCAGCCACTCTCCGGCCTCCGGTACGTCCGGTAGGGGCAGGGGCAGCTCGCTGAGGAGGGGCAGCCCGACCCAGAGGAGGCCGGCGCCAAGGACAATGGGCGCGTACCTCACGGGATGGTCAGTGCCGAGAAAACGGGAGATCCGCCCGGCAAAGACGGGCAACTCCCGCACGCCCCGGTTGAAGGCGTCGTCAAAGCGCAGCAAGGCGGGTACGCGCGCGAACCGCCAGCCGTCCTTCCTCGCAAAGGCGTAGAGGACCATGCCCCCGAGAAGGATGCCGCAGCTGATTTGAAAGGCCGGGCTGGCAAGGCCGTGCCAGAGTTTCAGGGGGGTGTGGGGATCGGCGTGAAGGCCGGCGACATGAAAAACTCCCAGGCTCCGCTCAAGGAGAAGCGGAAACATTCCGAAAAGAAGGGTGAGGCCCGTGAGGATGGCCGGTGGCATTTGAAAGAAAAGGGAGGGCTTGTGGAAGTGCGCCTGGACTGCCTCCGGTTCCCGACCAAGGTACACGCTGGCGACAAAGCGCGCCGAGAAAGCCACTTTGAAGACCGAGCCGATGATCACCAGCAGGATGGGAAGGAAGTTCAGAAAAACCCCGTCATTCAGGTAATCCAGCTTCTCTTTAAGCATGTATTCCTTGCTTAGAAAACCGGAGGTGAAGATGACTCCCGCCATGGAGGCCGCCGAGATGAGCGTAATCATGAACAACAGGGGCATGCGCCGGCGCAGCCCTCCAAGCTGGCGGATGTCCTTGATGCCGGTCGCATGGTCAATGATCCCGACGACCATGAAGAGGGCCCCTTTGTAGAGCACGTGATTCGTGATATGCAGGAAATCCCAGTGCGTCCCGTTCACCGGAGAGATACCGTAAAAGCCGATGAGGAATCCGAGCTGGCTCACCGTCGAGAAGGCAAGGATTGCCTTCAGCTTGTGCGACATGAGGCTGAGAAAGGCGCCGAGCAGGAAAGTGGAGAAGCCGATCAGGATCAGCAGGGGCACCCATGCGTCGAGGGAACGGAAGATCGGGAAAATGCGGGCGACCAGAAAGACCCCCAGTTTCACCATCGTCGCGCTGTGCAGGTAGGCCGAGACCGGGGTCGGGGCCGCCATGGCGTTCGGAAGCCAGTAAAAGAACGGGAATTGCGCCGATTTCCCGAAGGCCCCCAGCACGATCAGAATAAAACCGCTCTGCCAGAGCGGATCGCCGGCGTATTCCTGTGCCCGCGCGGCCAGTTCCGTGATTTCGAAGGTGCCCGCTGTCAGGCCGACCAGCAGGATGCCCGCGAGCAGGCACATGCCTGTCGTCACCGTCGTAAGCAGCGCCATGCGCGCCCCCGCGCGCGACGCCTCCGACCGGTGCAGATAGCCGATGAGGAAGAAGGAGGCGATGCCCGTCAGCTCCCACCACACGTAGAGCAGGAGCAGATTGCCGGAAAATACGGTTCCCAGCATCGCGGCCAGAAACAAAAGAAGGTAAAGGTAGAACGGGCGGAATTCTTTGGGCTTCTCCGCAAAATAACTGCCCGTGTAGAGGAAAATCAGCGTCCCCATTCCGGCCACGACAAGACCGAAAAAGAGGCTCAGCCCGTCGATCTGCAGGCTCATGCGGATGCCCATTTCGGGGAACAGGGAGAGCACCTCCGTCACCTCTTCACCCCGCGCGAATCCCTGGCCGCAAAGCAGCAGGAAGACCGTCGTTGCCGCCGCCGGCACGAGCCACACCCAGCGGGCCGGTGCCTGTCCCCGCGACCAGGGCCCGGCAAAGGCCAGCAGGCCCATGGCCAGCCACGGCAGGACCAGCGCGAGGAGGATCAATATGGTGGAGGTCTCCATTGCGATTGCGAACGGAGCCAACCTTGCCGGGCGACGACGAGAGTCAACCCAACAAAGGAAAAAGAATTCATGAAATGCAGATCATATCTTTAGCGGATCGAGATTCCGGAAGATTTTTCTTGGAGAAGAAGGAAAAGGTACCTAGCAAACAATTCGGTTTTATAATCTTACAACCTCTCAACTACAGACACCTCATGATTGGAAAACGGATGCTGGGAAGCCTCGCCCTGATGGCGGGGATGCTCGGAAACGCACAGGCGGCGACGCTTGAACTGACGGATGGCTCGACCTTGCAGGGGAATCTCGTGAAAATCCACGAAGGTGTGGCCCATTTCGAGACCGCCTTCGCAGGAACGCTGGAGATCCCCATGGAACAGGTGGCGGATCTTTCCTCCGGGGAAACGGTCAGCCTGCGTACGGAAGGGGGCCAAGTCCTTGTCGGTCCGGTGGAATCGGAGGGCGAAGGTCGCCTGGAGGTGGCTTCCCCCACCGGGACGGCGCGGACTCGTCTGGATGCGGTGGAAACGGCATGGTCGGCGGGCGAGCGCGATCCGCAAGTGGTGGCGCGCGAGGCGGCCATGGAAGAATTGCGGCGCAAATGGAGTTTCACGGTGGGTGCGGACATCACCGGAAGCGACGGCAATACCGATGAATTCGGCAGCGCCCTCAATTTCGACGCCACCCTCGAAGGCGCCGACGACCGCCTGCAGTTCTACGGGCACTACACCTACAAGGAGACGGAGGGCGTCAAAACCGACGACGAGCAGGTCGGCGGGGTTCGCTACACGAACTTTTTCACCGAGCGGATGGGCTGGTTTGTCCGCGAGGAACTGGAGCGGGATCCGTTCGAGGGGATCGAGTTCCGCTCCACTTCCGCGGCCGGCCTGACCTACCGCTTCATCAAGCGCGAGCGCCTCGAATTGGAAGGCAGCGCCGGTATCAGCTACCGTTATGAGGATTACACCGACCCGGCATCGGATGCGGAGGACTTTCCCGGCCTTGATTTCGGGCTCGACCTCGACTGGCAGTTCGCCGACTGGGGCAGCCTTGTATCCAGTCTCAAATACGTGCCCAGCGTCGACGACTTCGGCGACTATCTCATCGAGCATGAATCCGGCGTTAACATTCCGCTCGGAACCTCCGACTTCTGGACGCTGCGCCTCGGTCTTGCCCATGACTACAACAGCCAGCCGGACGGGAATCGCGAGCGATTGGATACAACTTATTTCGCGCGACTCCTCCTCAACTGGAAGTAAATTCGCACCAACGAACCCGAAAACGGAGGGAAACTACCATGGAACTCAGTCAAGAACAAATCGACAACATTGTCACCCTTGTCACCGATTATGGCCTGCGCATCGTCGCGGCCCTCGCCATCCTGATCGTCGGGAAATGGATCGCCAGCTGGTTGCGGAGCCTCTTCCGCAAATCGATGCAGAAGCGCAAGGTGGACGCCGCGCTGACCGGATTTCTGAGCAATATCATTTACGCCCTGCTCATGATCGCGGTGATCATCACGGCGGTGTCTCAGCTGGGCGTGCAGACGACCTCGTTCATCGCGGTCCTGGGTGCCGCCGGCCTTGCTGTCGGCCTCGCCCTGCAGGGATCCCTCTCCAATTTTGCGAGCGGCGTACTCATTATTCTCTTCCGTCCCTTCCGCGCGGGAGACTTCGTCGAGGTCGGTGGGGTCATGGGGGTGATCGACGAGATCGGCATCCTCATGACGAACATGCACAGCATCGACAACAAGGCGATCATCATGCCCAACTCGCAGATCCTCGGGGCGCACATCATCAATTTCACCGTCAACAGCACCCGGCGTTGCGACATGGTCTTCGGGATCAGCTACGGTGACGATATCGACAAGGCCAAGGAAATCTTCCGTTCCGTGGTGGAGGCCGATGAGCGCTGCCTGAAGGATCCCGCCCCGACGATTGCAGTCTCGGAACTGGGCGACAGCAGCGTGAATTTCATCGTCCGTCCCTGGGTCAAGGCCGAAGATTACTGGGCCGTCTACTGGGATATGCAGGAAACGATGAAGAAGCGCCTCGAAGCCGAAGGCCTCAGCATCCCCTTCCCACAGCGCGACGTGCATCTGTACAAGACGCCGGAAGAAGGCTGAGGTGGGCCGCGTGTGGCCGGGGAGGGGCACGACAAGGCCTGAGCCTCCCTCATTGGGAGACGTTCCAGCATCCTTTGTAGGGCTCCGCCTTGTGCGGGGGCTCCGCAAGCACGGCGGGCGCGGGGTCAAGACCCGGCCCTACGGAGAAAACCCCGTCGCCGCGGAAAGGCTCGACAAGGCCTCAAGGCCTCGCTCATTGGCGGGCGCCCGATGAGGGCGGCGCTTCAGCGATGGTTGCGGAGGGGACCGGCCTCAAATTCCCATGATCGCCTTGAAGGACTGGGCAGCGCGGCGGGACATCTGCACCTTGGCATGGTCCTTGAGGGTGACGAGGAGGCCGCCGTTGAACCACGGCTGAATGTGCCGGATCCACTTCAGGTTGATGATCTGCTTGCGGTTGGCGCGGAAGAACAGCTTCGCGGGCAGGCGCTCCTCAAGGTAGTTCAAGGTCCGGCTGACGAGGGGTTTCTCGTCGTCGAAAAAGATGCGCACGTAATTATCCTCCGATTCAAGGAGGCGGATCTTCTCGTATTCGACAAACCAGCAGCTTTCCCCGTCCTTGATGAAGATCTGGTCGTAGTCGGGGTTATCTTCCGCCTTGAGGGCGGCTTCGGAAATCTTCCGATATTTTTCCAGTCGCGTATCGACGGCGTCGAGCAGGGCCTCCGGTTCAAAGGGCTTCGTGAGGTAATCATCCGCGCCGAGGCCGAGGCCCTCGCGGATATCGGCCGGGTCGGTCTTCGCGGTGAGGAAGATGAAAGGAATGACGGCGGTGAGGGGATCCTTCTGCAGGGCCTCGAACACCTCGTAGCCGTCCATTTCCGGCATCATGATGTCGGAGACAATCAGGTCCGGCTTTTCCTTGCGGGCGAGTTCGGTACCGGCGCGCCCGTCCTCGGCGGTCAGGACGGTGTAGTGGGCGGTTTCGAGGAGGTCGACGACAGGCAGGCGCACGCCGGGATCGTCTTCGAGTAGCAGGATCTTGGTCATCAGGTAGGGTCCTTGGTTGCGGGTGATTCCCTGGGGAGATAGACGTGAAAGGTGGAGCCTTCGCCCTGCCGAGACTCAAAGCTGAGGGAGCCCCCGAGCAGCTCGACCGCGCGGAGGGCGATATTGAGGCCGAGACCGGTTCCCGAGCGCGCACCCACGTTTCCGGCCCGGTGAAAGGCGACGAAAAGCTTCTCCTGGTCGATTTTTGGAATGCCGATACCGACATCGCGGACAGCGATGTGGAGGCGTTCCTCGGTTTCCTGCGCGGTGCAGGTGACGGTGGAGTTCGGCGGCGAGTACTTGATCGCGTTGGAAATGAGATTCTGGAAAATATGGTCGAGGAGGTGGGGATCAAGGAGGTAGACGGGATCGCCGTCGATGCGGCTGTCGAAGAGGATGGAACGGTTCGGATGGATAGGTTCGAAACTTTCCGTGATGGTCTGGAAGTAGTCATCGAGCCGGACGGGTTTGCATTCGACCTTGACCCTGCTGGCTTCCGCGCGGCTGAAAAAGAGGACGTCGTCAAGGAGACGGTTCATGCGGCGCAGGGAGGTCTCGATATTGCCGAGATGGCTGGCTTTTTTGTCCTCGGCAAGCCGGTCGCTGTATTTGCGAAGCAAGGCTGCGCTGGCCTGGATACTGGTCATGGGGGTGCGGAACTCATGGCTGACCATGGAAATGAAACGGGTCTTGATCTCGTTGATCTCCTTTTCCTGCTCGAGCGCCTGTTGGATTTCCTCCTCTGCGCGCTTCCGGCGGGTGATGTCCCGGAGCACGCTGACGACAAGGACGGGCCCCTCGGCATTGGTTTCCTCGGCAAGGTTGTCACGCGACTCGAACCAGCGGTACTTTCCCGATTTCACCATTAAACGAAAGGAAATGGAGAGGGGACCGCGGGCATGGAGAATTTCACGGGAATGTTCCGAGAAGGAGGGCAGATCCTCGGGATGCACATGGCGGCTGAGATCGTCCCCGATGAGGCTTTCCGGTGCCCGTCCGAGGAGCCGGTTGCTTGCCGAACTGGCAAACTCAATGGTGCCCTCGGGAGTCCGGCGCAGGATCAGGTCGTCCACGGCATTGGCCAGCTGCCGGTAGCGCAGTTCACTGCGCTCAAGAACTTCGTTGGCACGCACCCGGTCGGTGACATCGAGCTGGATACCGACGAAGTGCGTGAGCTCCCCCAGTTCATTGCGCACGGGGGAAATATGGAGCTCGTTGTAGAACAGGGAGCCATCCTTGCGGTAATTGCGCAACTGCACGACGCAGGCCTCCCCTTTGCGGAGGGCGTCCCGGAGTTCTTCAAGAGGGGGTTGATTGCGGTCCTGACCCTGGAGAAAGCGGCAGCTGCGTCCGATGGCCTCCTTGGCGGAATAGCCCGTCATTTTCTGGAAGCCGGGATTCACATAAATGAGGGGCAGGTCCGGCTGGCGCGCATCCGCGATGGTCACGCCGGACTGGACGTTCGCAATGGCAATGTTGCGCAGCTGGATATCCTGGAGGGCGCGCATGCGCTCGGAAATATCCTCGAAGGTGCCGAGGAGGAGGGTGCGGCCGTTTTCAGTGAAGGGGCGGAGGCTGAATTCTGCGGGAACCTGGTGGCCATCGGCCCTCTGGAGAAATGTGGTCAGGGTCTGCGGTTCACCATGTTGAAGGACGGACTGGATGAAGCCCTCGAAATCCACGCTTTGCTCGCCGGAGGTTACTTTTCCGAGCGGCAGCCCGGTGAGGTCTCCCGGTTCGTAGGCGAGAATGGCATGGCCGCTGGGATTCACCTCCACGATGCCATGAGGATCGGTCGCCTCCGCGACCAGAATGGCCTCCCGCGACTGATCAAACAGGGCTCGGAAGGCCGGATCCTGCAAACCGGTGGTCATCGGCATCATCTGTGCAATACTCTGCGCAGATCGAAGCGTCGCGCAATGGAAAGCTTGGAAAAGCTTTTTCCGCCGTTGCCTCGCTTTCCCGGGCACCTATCCTTTCCTTCATGAAATCGTCCTCCCTGCCCGATCCGATCCGCCGCACCCTGGATTGGGTCCATGAACGGAACCACTCCGAACCAATTTTTATCCAGGCGGTCGAGGAGGTGCTGCATTCCCTCGGGCCCGTCCTCGACGCCTTTCCACAGGTGGAGGATAACGGTATTCTGGAGCGGATCTGTGAGCCGGAGCGACAGCTGATTTTCCATATCGTCTGGCAGGACGATGAGGGCAGGGTCCGGGTCAACCGCGGTTTCCGGATTAAGTTCAACAGCGCCCTCGGTCCCTACAAGGGCGGCCTGCGCTTTCATCCCACCGTGAACCTCGGGGTGATCAAGTTCCTAGGGTTCGAGCAGATTTTCAAAAACAGTCTCACCGGACTCTCCATCGGAGGAGCCAAGGGCGGCAGTGATTTTGATCCCAAAGGGAAGAGCGATGGCGAGGTCATGCGCTTTTGCCAGGCCTTCATGACGGAGCTTTACCGTCACATCGGTCCCAGCGAGGATGTGCCGGCGGGCGATATCGGCGTCGGCGGGCGGGAAATCGGGTATCTGTTCGGTCAGTACAAACGGCTCACCAGGCGCTACGACCTTGGCGTCATCACCGGCAAGGATACCGCATGGGGCGGTTCTCTCGTCCGCAGGGAGGCGACCGGTTTCGGGGCGGTTTATTTCCTCGAGGAGATGTTGAAGCAGCGCGGGGAGGATTTGCAGGACAAGGTGGCGATCGTGTCCGGTTCCGGAAATGTCGCCCTCTACGCGATCCGCAAGCTGATGGACCTTGGCGCGCGCGTGGTGGCCTGTTCCGACTCCGGCGGAGTGGTTCACGAACCGGGTGGCCTCGACTGGGAACAGTTGCGGGAGGTCAAGGAGATCGAACGCGGGCGGCTGCAGACCTACGCGGAACGTCGCCCGAAAGCCCGCTTCAAGGAGGGCGACCCCGGGACGATCTGGTCCCTTCCCTGCGATGTGGCCCTTCCCTGTGCGACCCAGAATGAACTCAATGGCGAGCAGGCCGCGGAGCTTCTCGAGAATGGCTGCATCGCGGTGAGCGAGGGCGCCAACATGCCTTCGACCCCGGAAGCGGTGGAGCTGTTTCTCGAGCGCGGCATCCTCTTCGGCCCCGGCAAGGCCGCGAATGCCGGCGGGGTGGCGGTCTCCGCCCTCGAGATGCAGCAGAACGCGGCCTGGGCCAGCTGGACCTTCGCGGAAGTGGATCGCAAGCTCAAGGAGACCATGGCCGACATCCATGGGACCTGCCGGCACTATGCCGACAAATACAGCAGGGACGGCAATTACGTCGACGGGGCCAATATCGGCGGCTTTCTCCGCGTCGCGCAGGCGATGATTTCGCACGGGCTGCTGTAGCTTGCAAAACGCGGACAGGCCCGACAAGGTTCCGGCCCATGACGCGAATGACCGTACGAGAAGCCTTGCGGGCGGAGGGGGTTCCCCGCCCCGTCGAGGTGCGGGCCTGGATCCGCACCCGCCGCGATGCCAAGGGGTTTTCCTTTGTCGAACTGAATGACGGCAGCTGCCTCGCGAATCTGCAGGTGATCGTCGACGCGGAGTGCCCCGGCTATGAGCGTATCGGAGATTTCACGACAGGTTCTGCGGTGCGCGTGGCCGGCGAGCTTGTGGAAAGCCAGGGCCAAGGGCAGTCCTTCGAGATCAAGGCTTCGGAGCTCGATCTCGTCGGCAGGGCCGAGGAGAGCTATCCCCTGCAGAAGAAGCGGCACAGCCTCGAATACCTGCGCGAGATCGCACACCTGCGGCCGCGCTCCAATCTGTTCGGGGCCGTCTTCCGCGTGCGCTCGCGTCTCGCCTACGCCATCCACCGCTACTTCCAGGAACGGGATTTCCTTTATGTCCACACCCCCGTCATCACCTCCAGCGACTGCGAGGGGGCGGGGGAACTGTTCCGGGTCACCACTCTCGACCCGGGAGCAGCCCCGAAAACGGCCGCGGCCGACGTCGATTACGAACAGGACTTTTTCGCGCGGCCGACCTACCTTACCGTCAGCGGCCAGCTGGAGGCGGAGATTTTCGCCCTGTCCCACGGCAGGGTCTACACCTTCGGGCCCACCTTCCGTGCTGAGAATTCGAATACTTCCCGGCATGCCAGCGAGTTCTGGATGATCGAGCCGGAGGTGGCCTTCTGCGACCTTTCCGGGGATATGGATCTCGCCGAGGACTTCATCAAGCAGCTCATTGCGGATCTGCTTGAGCACTGTGCGGAGGACCTCGCCCTCTTTGGAAAGTTTGTCGACAAGGGCCTGCACGAGCGGCTGCGCTTTGTCCTCGAGCGGCCTTTCCAGCGGCTGAGCTACAGCGAGGCGGTCAAGTTGCTGCAGGACAGCGGAAAGAAATTCGATTTCGCCCCCGAATACGGCGCCAACCTGCAAAGCGAGCATGAACGCTGGCTCACGGAAGAGCACTTCCGTCGGCCGGTCACCGTGCATGACTACCCGCAGAGCATCAAACCCTTTTACATGCGGCGGAACGATGACGGGCAAACGGTGGCGGCGATGGATGTCCTCGTCCCCGGAATCGGGGAGATCATCGGGGGAAGCCAGCGCGAAGAACGGCTTGACCGCCTCGACGCGGCCATGGAGGCCCACGGCCTCGACAAGGAGGAGTACGGCTGGTACCGCGACTTGCGCCGCTTCGGCAGCGCCCCGCATGCGGGGTTCGGCCTCGGATTCGAACGCATGCTGATGTTCGTGACCGGGGTCGGGAACATCCGCGATGTCATTCCCTTTGCCCGCACCCCCGGGAACGCCGCTTTTTGAAGCAGCGGACGTGGGGCCTCAGTTCCAGTCTTCGCTTTCGCCGAAACCGAGTTGCTGGGCCACTTCGGGAACCTGGGAAAGCTCATCCTGGAATTCCTCCACCGAGAAATCCGCGACAATGAATTCCCCGAATTCGAAGGTCGGTGTGAGGGTCTGCCCACTGGCCTCGATCATGCGCTGCAGGTTCCGCGAGTCGGCGTTGACGTCCCGGACTTCGACTTCGACCCCATGCTGGGAGAAAAAGGACAACGCTTCCCGGCACCAAGGACAACCGGGCTTGATATAGAGGATGGGGGTGTTGCGTTTCATAGCTTGCCCTGAAAAGTAGCAGGGAGATGGGCCAAGACAATTCCCGAATTCAGGTCATAGAGGGGGACAGGGTTTCTGCCGCAAAGTGGATGCGCATCAAGGGGGCCCGCGTCCACAACCTCAGGAATGTCGATCTCGACCTTCCCCGGGAGCGGTTGGTCGTCATCACCGGGGTCAGTGGTTCGGGGAAGTCCTCCCTCGCTTTCGATACCATCTTTGCCGAGGGCTACCGTAAATTCATGGACAGCCTCTCCACGCGGGCCCGCCAGGTGATGGAACAGGTGGAACGGCCCGAGGTGGATTACATCGAAGGCCTGACCCCGGTGATTGCCATCGAGCAACGGACCGGCAGCGGCAGCAACCCGCGCAGTACGGTGGCCTCGATTACGGAGATTGCCGACTACGCGCGGCTGCTCTGGGCGCACGCCGGGGAGGCCTTCTGCCCGAAAGATGGCGGGCGTATCGTGCCGCAGACCCTCGACGACGGGGTGGAACGCCTTTTCAGGGAGGCGGAAGGCGGTCGCCTCATCCTCCTCGCGCCTTACATGACGGCTAAAGGCTCGGTCCTCGCCGAGGAAGTGCCGCACCTGCGCCAGAAGGGCTTCCTGCGTGTGCGGGTGGATGGCCAGATTAGGGAGCTGGAGGAACCGGACATCCTGCCGGCGGATGGACGCGCGCACGTCATGGACCTTGTCATCGACCGGCTTGTTCTCCGGCCCGATCAGCGCAGCCGCCTTTCCGATTCGCTCGAGTTGGCCTTTCGCGAAGGGGATAACCGCGCCATGGCCCTTGTTCAGTTCGATCGCAAGGCGCAATGGCGGGAGATCCCCCTCGGACAGCACCATGCCTGCGAAATCTGCGGCGAGACTTACCCCGGCCTCACCCCGAAGCACTTTTCCCACGATCATCCCGCCGGGGCCTGCCCGCTTTGCGGCGGCCTTGGGGAAACAATGCAGTTCAGTGCCGATCTCGTCGTGCCGGATCCTTCCAAAACGGTGCGCGGCGGAGCCATCAAACCGTGGCGGCTGGGGTCGAAGCGGATGATCATCCAGCGCAACGCCCTCCTGAAACAACTCGCCGAACAATTGCCCTTCGACCCGAAACTTCCATGGCGGGATCTCGATGAGGCGACCCGACAGGTCCTCCTCCACGGGGCCGGGGAGCGTACTTTCCTCTTCAAAACCCAACCGGGCAACCACAAGCCGGAGGAATTGCCCTTTCATGGGGTGCTCGCCGACCTCGAGGAGACACGCAAAAATACCCGCAGCGACGGCCTGCGGCACCGGCTCATGGCCTTTCAGGTGCGCCAGCCCTGTCCCGCCTGCGAAGGGAAAAGACTCTCCGATATTAGCCGCCACGTCTTTGTTGGCGGTTGCTCCTATCCCGCTTTCCTCGCCATGAACCTGCGCGATGCCCTTGCCTTTGCCGCAGGACTCGACTTGCCCGCCTTCGCCGAAGCCGTCCAGGGCCTGCGCAGCCGCCTGCATTTCCTCAATGAGGTGGGACTTCATTACCTCAGCCTCGATCGGCCTTATGCCTCCCTCAGCGGTGGCGAATCGCAAAGGGTCCGTCTCGGTACCCAGGTCGGCATGGGCCTCGTCGGCGTGACCTATGTTCTCGACGAGCCGACGATCGGCCTTCATCCCGCCAATACTGCGGACCTGCTGCGGACCTTGCGCAATCTCCGCGATGCCGGGAATTCCGTCCTCGTCGTCGAGCATGACCCGGAGGTTATCCGGGCGGCAGACCACCTCGTTGAAATCGGGCCCGGGGCCGGGGATGCCGGAGGGCGCATTCTCTTCCAGGGCAGTGTGGCGGAGGCGGAGGCGGGCAAATCCTCCCAGACCGGCGCTTTCCTGAGCGGACGCGCGAAGGTGGAACGACCGGTTCCCATGCGCGGCCCCGGCATGGAATGGCTCACCGTTCGCGGCGCCCGCGAACATAACCTCCGCGGCATCGACGTCGCCTTTCCTGTCGGACTGCTCACCATCGTCACCGGGGTCAGTGGCTCCGGCAAAAGCACCCTCGTGAACGACATCCTGGGGAAGGCCGCCGCTTTTCGCCTCAACAGAGCCCGCGAGGTCCCCGGAAGGCATGACGGGATCGACGGCCTCGATCATTTCGACCGGGTCGTGCGCGTCGACCAGGCACCCATCGGCCGCAGCCCCCGCTCCAATCCCGCCACCTTTACCAAGCTCTTCGACGAGTTGCGCCGGCTCTTCGCCAAAACCCCGCTCGCCAGGGTGCGTGGCTACGGGCCGGGCCGCTTTTCTTTTAATGTCAGGGGCGGGCGCTGTGAGCGCTGCCAGGGCGACGGGGTTATCCGCATGGACATGCAGTTCATGGGCGATGTTTATTCCGAATGCCCCAGTTGCCAGGGCCGTCGCTACAACCGCGAAACCCTCGAGGTGCGTTTCCGTGGGGCCAGTATCGCCGATGTCCTTGAAATGACCGTCGACGAGGCGGCCGCCCTCTTCGCCCGACAACCGAAAATGCTCTCCAAACTGGAAACCCTCCGTAAGGTCGGCCTCGGCTACCTTCGTCTCGGCCAGGCCGCCCCCACCCTGAGTGGAGGTGAAGCCCAGCGGCTCAAGCTCTCCCTCGAACTCAGTAAAAGCCGCGCCGGTCGTAACCTCTACCTCCTTGATGAGCCGACCACCGGTCTCCACTGGGTCGATATCCAGCACCTCGCCAACCTCCTCTTTGAGCTCCGCGAACAGGGTCACACCCTCCTTCTCATCGAGCATAACACTGACCTCATCCGTCTCGCCGACTGGATCGTCGACCTCGGACCCGGGGGCGGCGACGAGGGCGGCCGGCTCCTCTTCTCGGGTCCTCTCTTCGACCTTCCCCATACCCCGCAAAGCGTTACCGCGCGCTTTTTCAGGTAAAGGGGTCAGACCGTGGATTTTGGCCAAAATCCACGGTCTGACCCCTTTACCTGTGCTTGCCGGGAAAGCGGGGAGGGGGCATAGTGGGAGAATGTGCGCAGAGGCAGACAGGCAGACGGGGAGATCGTGGACGGACGTGGCGGAGGCGGCCTTCCGGCGCAACGGCCAGCGCATGACGCAGCCGCGCAAGGCGGTGATGGGGGTGCTGGCGGTCGCCAGCCAGCCGCTCAAAGCGGAGGAGATCCGCCGCCGCGCGGGACTTGCGGAGACGGATCTGGTAACGGTGTACCGGAACCTGGAGGCCCTGCGCGAACACAACCTCCTGCAGGGCATAGTCCTGGAGGACGGCGTGCAGTTGTTCGAGGCGGTGCGTCCGGACAGGCATTTTCACCACATCGTATGCCGTCGCTGCCATCGTGCGGAACCATTGGAGATTTGCACCGGTCACGAATTGGAGGAACGGGCGGCGGCCCTTGGATTCACCAATGTCTCGCACGTCATCGAGGTTTTCGGGCTCTGCCGGAAGTGCCATGCAGGGAGAGATTCAGGACAATGGGGCGGTGCCAGCTGAGGGTGGTGTCGAGGATGCGGGCGTCGTGGAGGGTGAAATTTCCCCGGGTCCAGACCTGATCAATGGTGACGAGGGGCAGGAAGCGCGGATAGGTGTGGGGCAGGCCCAGGCGTCCGCGGGGCTGGGTTGCCTGAAAATGCTCCCGTACCGGACGCAGGAGAAGGGAACTCTTGGGGAGGTTGAAATCCCCCATCAGGAGGGTGGGAAGATCGGGTTTCTCCATGAGGATCCGGACGGCTTCGCGGAGGGAATCTTTGCGGTGGAGGAAGGGATTGGAGACCTGATCATAGAGGGCGATCCGGAGGGGTTGACCGGTGTCCGGAAGAGCGAACTCCACGGTGGAAAGCGCGCCGCGTCCGTCGCCCACAAAAGTGAAGCTGCGTTCGAGGGTGCGGCCGCGGTGGAAAACGAGCATGGAGTAATCGAGCAGTTCCATGGTGTAGTTGGGAAATAACTCGCTCGCGCGCCAGCGTTGCCTCCCGATGTCGACGCTGCCCTCAACAAGCCCGATGATATCGGCATCAAAGCCGCGGAGGTAAGCGAAGCCCTCGTCCACGCTCGTGAATTGGTAATGATCGGGTGTCCAGAAGACAACCTTCCGGCTGTCGGCGGGCAAATCCACCTCCGGAGGCGGAAAGAGGACGCCCCGGAAAGGCCAGGCGGCGAGGAGGACGCTACCAAGGCCGTACAGGACAAGTGGCCGCGTCCGTCGCTGCCAGAGGGCATGAAGAAAGGCGGGGAAAAGGAAAACCGCCGCGATGAGCGGGGTCGGCGTCAGGTAATAGATTCCGGCCAGTCCGGGAAGCAGATCGCGCGGATAAATGCGCAACAGGACCAGCCCGAGGGCGAGGAAAGGGAAAATCCGCAACAACAATTTCGCGAGGAGGGAACGCATGCGACACAACCGGCTCATTACAGTTCAATTTCGAATCGGGAATCGACAACGCTTCAAGCAGGCACGGCGTATTCGTAGGAAAGCGGTACGAGCGGACGGTGAAGATCGCTTCGCAAGCGTTCCCCCATGTGAAGGGACAGGTCGTCCGGGTGGATGGATATGCGCAGGGGACGACCACTGGATCTGGCAAGGAGGCGTTGGGATGCGTTGAAGCAATGCAGGAACCGCGCTCTTGCGCGTGTATCGGCTTCATAACCACAAAGCGGGAGCCGGCGTTGCCGCCGCTGCCGCCCATTGAACCGGATGACGCCGGTGAGCGTTTCCACCATGGGGAAGGGGACGGCGGAACGATCCGGTCCGCGCAGAAAGCCGAGGGCCCATGCGGGTGGGACGTAGAGGCGAGGGCGGGAAAAACCGTTTTCGACAAACCATTGCCCGGAGCGGGCCATGAGGGCGAGGATTCCCTTGCTGTCCCTTTCCAGGTGTTCAGCGACATCGCGCGAGAGGACCATGGAGTGAAACCGATGGTACCCGCCTTGGATCCTGTCCGCCTTGTGTTTCCAGCCGTGGGCGGCGAGGAGCCAGCCTTCCTTCGCCCATGCCTCGAGGCGGGCAAGGTCCGTCGGTGACCAGTCCTTGCCCGGTACGACCAGCAGGGTGCAGGGGGAAAGGCGGTTTTTCCGCAGCAGGCGCAGGATTTCCTCCACCCGGTCAAGCGTCTCCGGCATGACATCATGAAGGGAAAGGAGCGCGTTCAGCGGTTTACCCATGGATTCGCTGTCAACTGGAATGCCGCTGGAGCAGGTCCACCCACTGGTCAATCGTCTCCGCGTTCAACTGTTCCGCTGCGCGGCGGGCGGCCGCGGCCTTGTCCTCCCAGAAAGCGGCTTCCTTTTCCTGCAGCGGGCGCAGGAAATCGACGAGAGGCTTGTCGGTGGGAACGGTGAAAAGGGCGTCTTGGAGGACACTCCAGTGGTGGATGCCGGCCTTCTCGGACACGAGGGCGGGACGGCCCCGCGCCATGGCCTCGAGGGCGACCGTGCCGAAGGTCTCGTGGTAGGAGGGCAACAGGAGAACATTGCACTGATCCATCTCCGTGAGAAGTTGCTCCCGTTCCAGCCAGCCGGTCATGCGGACGTTGGGCATGGTTTCCGCTTCCCTGGCCAGTTGTTTGCGCAGGGGACCTTCACCGGCGAGGACGAATTCGAGGTCGGGGAGGGCGCGGGCGGCCTCCATGACGGCGGGGAGGTTCTTTTCGGGCGCGAGGCGGCCGGCGAAGAGAACCCGTCGGAAAGGTTTTGGCGGCGACACCTGCTCTTTCCGGAGGAACACCGGCGGAAGGGGCGTTCCCATAATTTCCACCGCTGGCGCATTCAGCTCCTTCACCGTTTTTACGAGGTCGCCGTTATTGACGAGGACGACCCGGCTGCGCCTGCAGAGGATCTTGTTGATGAAGACAAGGTACCGGTGAGAGATCCGGAAGAAGAGGGTGTCCCCATACAGTTTTACCAGTTCCTCGAAATGGGTGTGAAAAGCGGTGATGAAGCCGGTCTTTCCGCGGCGAGCGTACCAGAGGCCCAGCATTCCGAAAGGACCCGGGGTTACCGCGATGACCACGTTCGGCTGCAGTTTTTTATAGGCCCTTCGCAAACGGAAAACGTTGGGCGTAATGAGCTTCTGGGTGGAGTCGCCGGGGAGGGGAAGGGCGAGAAAAAGAAATCGCGACTTTTGCGCGGGCTGGAAAATTTCGACCGTGCCCACCCTTGGTGCAAGCTGGGCAAGGAGGTCGTGGTAATAAGCTCCGGCTCCATTGCGTTCAGACATCGAGTCGGAGAAAATAGCCACGCGCAGTTCTTGTGGATCGCGCATTACCTCAGGAACGCCACCCATGGCGGCGGGGTCAAGGTTTTGCGCGTGGACGCCGGGCCCGCAGTTGCGCATAGGGCGCTTGCACCCTGGGAAGGAAATTCTCCATATCCACCGGGTAGTCTTCCGCGCGGTGCCGGTGGCTGCTTTGATGCGGCGATGCGCGCCGCCCTTCCCGGGAGAGGGCGTTTTCCATTCCGGCACCGGGTGAAATGCCGAGCTCGGCGAGGGCCGCCCGCAGGCAGCCTTCCGCGTCCGTCTGCAGGTCCTGCTGGTCGAGGATTGCCACCTGCTGCTGCCCGAAAGGAACTTCTTTCGCGACTGCATCGGCGAGAATCCGGTAACCATCCGCGAAGACACGCGGAAATGCCGCCGCCGCCGCCTTTCCATCCGGGTCCGCGCCGAAGACAGTGCGGGCGGGGACAATGGAACTCAACTGCGAGGAAAGACCCCGCTGAGGATCCCGAATGCAGAGGATAAAGGTGGCCTCCGGAAATTCACCTTGCAGATCCGGCACCCAGCTGGCGAAGGCGGCGTTTTTACTGAGAATGCGCCGTCCCTTGCCACGCACGTACTGGTGCGCCTGCAGGCAACGACGGTAGTACCCGAGCAGATCCTTGCGCAGGCCCTGCGGCAGCGTGGGAAAATCGGCCAGGTGCCAGCACTCCTTACGCTGAGGAAAGGCGAGGGAGAGCAGAAAACAGCCGCCGACGGGGAGCAGGCAAAGGTAGTCCTCTTCCGGGGCTTGCGGGCCCACCTCGTGGATATCCCCAAATTCCCCGGAGAGCCGTTGCACAGTGGCCCTTGTCACTCGCTTGAGCGGAGAGCCGACCAGCCCGTCGAGGCGTGCCAGCGTCCGCAGGATCCTCTTTTCCGAAACCGAGGGAGCCAATACCACTTCCCACAAGGAAAAGGTGCTGAATTGCTCGCTGTCGCTTGCAAGGAGCCGGTGGACAAAGGTTGTTCCGCTGCGGGGAAGTCCGGTGATGAAGACCGGTTTCCGCGGAATCGCCCTGCGCCAGCCGCGGAAAAAGAGGTCGTCGGCAAGGAATCCCAGCCAGTGCAGGCCCTGCAAGGCAAGGCCGAGGGGAAAAAGAAGGAGCAGAAAGCACCAGCGCCGCGGCCCCAGCGGCGCCACTTCGCGGCCTTCCCTCCCGAACGAACTGACGAAACAGCCAAGATGCAGGCGGAAAGAGCGTGCCAGCAGCCGCAACATCATGACGGCTCAGCGATGGACCTCGCCCTCGGCGGAGGGCATCATTTCCGCCACCGGCGGCGCTTCGTCCGAATTCCTGACGCGGCAGGGCCGCCCGTGCCGGAAAACGAACAACTTGCTGAAGACGAAATTGAAGGCCATGCCGACAATGCCCCCTATCCAGAGGGCGAAGAGGGGAAGGAGCGAGAGGTACAATTTACTTTCGAGAGTCTGGTGGCCCAGTTTCACCAGCATCGTGAAGACCCCGTAGTTGATGAGCCCGCCCATGATAAAAACGCCGACGTGCCCGGCCATTTGCCGGAAGAAGGGCCCGCGATGGTGGTTGCCGAAGGTAAAGTAGCGGTTCAGCAAATACCCGATGAGGATCGCGCTGGAGAGGGAGATCAACCGGGCCACGTACAGGTTCATCCCGAACAGAAAGGGCAGCAGGTAAACACCCCCGGCATCGATGGCGGAGACTTTGGCACCGACCGTGGCAAAGCGCAGGAACTGCGCCGTACGGCTGTGGGAGGTGAAATACTTCTTGATGCGGCGTTTCATACCGGGGACTTCCACAGGTTGTTTCCCTCCTCCGCACTGGCAAGGGCGGATTTCGCCTGTACGTCGGCAAAGGCCGTGTCCGCCAAATTGCCGGTCTATACAGAATGGGATTTATAAATGTAAACATTGGTGCCGGGAAGTCGGCTTCCCATAAAGGGCACCGATCTTCGCAAGAAAGTCCCCTTATGCGGAGGCGGGCAGGAGGCTTACTCCCCCTTTCGCAGGGGCACGAAGCGGACGCTGAAAAGGGCCTCGGCGCGGAGCTCGCCATCTGGCAGCTTGACGTAGCGGTACAGGGTCTGGTCCAAGGCACCGACGGGAATGACGAGGCGGCCGCCCTCGACCAGTTGCTCCGCAAAGGAGGGGGGAAGCTCTTTCGGGGCGGCGGTTACGAGAATGCCGTCGAAGGGAGCGGCCCCGGCCCAGCCGAGGGTCCCGTCGCCAACGCTGAGGTGGACGGCGTAGCCAAGGCTTTCCAGTACCTTGCGCGCGGAGGCGGCGAGCTCGGGGATGCGCTCGATGGAATAAACTTCCGCCCCGGTGGCGGCGAGGACGGCAGCCTGGTAACCGCTGCCGGTGCCGACCTCGAGGATGCGCTTCCCGGGAGCGGGATCGACGGCCTCGGTCATGGCGGCGACGACATAGGGCTGGGAAATGGTCTGTCCCTTCCCAATGGGCAGGGGGCCGTCGGCGTAGGCAAGGGGGCGGTCTTCGGGAGGGACGAAGCGGTGGCGCGGAACCTCGCGCATCGCGGCAAGGACGTGCTCGCTGCGAATACCGCGGTTGAAGAGTTGTTCCGCCCCCATGTGTTCGCGCTGGCGGTGATAGCGTTCTTCCTCTCCGGACTGGAATCTATTTTTCATGGGAAGGGCGGGGTGCGACGGGAAAATCGACGATGCGAAGACGGCCGCCGCGGGTGGCGGAGCCGCAATTGTGGAAGGTGAAATTCTTATAGTGAAAATCCTGAAAGTCCGCATGAGTGTGACCGAAGTAGATGTGCCGGATATTTCCATTTTGTAGCCAGTTTTCATTACGAAGGTAGGCAAGCACCCGCGCGGCCAGAACGCGCTTGGGAAGGAGCCGGAAGGCCATCCAGGGAACACGGCTCCGGTGTACGGCCCCGTGAGCAAAGCGCTGGAGGGAGTGTCCGTTGGCGGGTTTGCGCAGGCGCGCGCGGAAGCGGCGGAGACCGGCATTGCTCGAACCGGCGTGGATGACGTCACCGTGGAGGAACAGGCGGTCCCCCATCCGGTGGGCGAATTCGTGCCATTCGAGGTTGGGGAGGTCGCTCTGCAATTGGTCAAGGGCCTTCATCCATGGCCGGACGGCGTCGTGGTTGCCGAGGATGACGATGAACCTGCACTGGGGGTTCGGGAGGCAAAGGTCCTCAAGGAAGTGGCTTGCGGCAAGCACGGAGCGGCTGAAGATGCCATGACGCGACCACTTGAAGTCGAAAATATCCCCATTCAGGACGAAGACCTCGACTTCGGCGGCGGTGCGCTCGATCTGCCGGAAGTAGCGCCTGTAGTGAGAGTGATGACTGAACAGGTGAAGATCGGAAACCGTGGCTCCCCGAGGCATGACAGCAAACTACACAAACTGCTCAGGAATGACAATAATCGAACCACTTGAAGTCGGCGGGGTGGCGGTGCCCGGCCAGGTCCTGACAGCAGATTCCAGCGAAGACACCGGTGAAGCCCCAGCCATCGACGAAGTCATCGGAAAAATGCGCGAAGGGCAGGGCCGGCCCAATTTCGCGCGGAGGCTCCTCTTCGTCCGGCGGGGTGGAGCTGAAGCGGACTTCGCCTCCAGCAATCAGCAGTCGCAGCTCAAGGCGCGCTTTCCGGCCCGGAAGCGGTTCCTCTGCGAGGACTGACGGCGAATGGCTGTTCTCGCTCCGCAGAAGGCGGAGGAGGGCGGATCCACCGCCGTCCGCGGTCACCTGCAGGCAGGCCCAGTTCCGCAGGTTGTAATAAATGACGAGCCCGGCGGCGGTGGAATCGTCGCGGGGACGGAATTCCATCAGGGTGGCGCAGTGGCACTCGAAGTGCTGGATGCGGCGGGCGAGGAGGCTCTGGCGGAATGGAGAACAGAGGCTTTGTCCGCCGAAAAGGCGGACCCAGCCGTTGCGGTGGTGCAGGCTGGCCCAGTCCGCGCTCACGGGAACGCGCAGGCTGTGGAATTCCCCTGGCAATCGGTCTCCTGTGAATGGGCGTCGTTCGGGGATTTCCGTCCCCTCCTCCGGAGGCAATTCCGGGGCGGGCACGGAAACCGCGGGATGCCGACCCCCGTGCACAAGCCGCGGCCAGTCGTCGTCGCCCCATTCGATCCTCTGCACGGCCGTTTCCCTTCCGAGGGGACAGAGGCGCCGGTCCCCTTCCCGCATCGGGCGCGAGCAGAGGTGGGCGAGGTACCATTCCCCGGAAGGCAGTTGCAGAAAGGAGGCATGCCCGGCCTTTTGCAGAGGTTGTTCGGGATCCTCGGCGCTGGTGAGGACGGGGTTCTCCGGATGCACTTCCCACCGTCCTTCGAGGCTGCGGCAGCGGGCCACGGTGACGGCGTGATTCCATCCGGTTCCGCCTTCTGCACAGACAAGGAAATACCAATCGCGATGGCGGAAAAGATGCGGCCCTTCGGTCACGCCAAGTTCCGTGCCCGCAAAGAGCAGCCGGGGCTCGCCGAGGAGGCTGTGGGCGCGCGCATCGTACTCCTGGATGAGAATGCCGTCGAAGGGGTTCTCTTTGAAGGGATTCCAACGCTGGCTGAGGACGTACTTTCTCCCGTCCGCATCGTGGAACAAGGAGGGATCAAAGCCGCTGGCGTGCAGAAAGACCGGTTCTGTCCACGGCCCGTGGATGGTGGGGGCACAGATGAGGAAATTGCGCGCGTCTTTAAAGCTCCCCTCGAAGTGCTGCATGTTGGTGTAGACCAGCCAGAAATAGCCGTCGTGCCAGCTCAGGGCGGGAGCCCAGACGCCACCGCCGCAGGGCACGCCGAGAAGATCGAGGAGGCTGCGACGGTCCAGGGGGCGGGCGCAAAGACGCCAATTACGAAAATCGCGGCTGTGGTAGACGCAGACGCCCGGAAACCACTCGAAAGTGCTGGTGGCGAGATACAGGTCGTTGCCGGCACGGCAGAGGGAGGGATCGGGATGAAAACCGGAAAGAACAGGATTGGTCAGGAACGCTGCCATGTCGGGGCAACTTGCGGGAAGGGGAAGCCTGTGGCAAGGTTCCGCATGCCTTGGAACGGAAAAACCGCCATCATCACCGGCGCGAACAGCGGCATCGGGAAAGCGATCGCCGGGGCCTTCGCCGCCGTGGGTTTGCAGCTCGTCATCGCGGGACGACGGCAGGAAAAGAATGAAGAGGTCGCGCGCGACCTGGAAAAACGATACGAAACGGGCGTCCTTCCCTTCGTGTGCGACGTTTCCCGGGAAGAGGAGTGCGTCGACCTTGTTGAGAAAACGGCCTCCGTCTTCGGTCGGGTCGATGTCATGGTCAACAACGCCGGCATGGGCGCGATGGGAACGCGTATCGCCGATTCGGATACGGAGCTGTTCGACAAGGTGATGCGCACGAATCTCTATTCCGCCTACTGGTGTTCCCGGGAGGCATGGAAATGGATGGAGCGGAACGAGCCGGAGGACGCCGACGCCCTCCGCGGCGCCATTCTTAACATTGCCTCCGTCTGCGGGGTCGACGCCTGGGCCGGGACCGGCCTCTACGCCGCCTCCAAGCACGGCATGATGGGGCTGACCAGGGCCTTGGCCGACGAGGGCGTGCAGCCGCGCATCCGCGCGGCCGCCATCTGCCCGGCCATGGTGGCCACGGCCATGACCGGTGTCGCCGGAAGTGACTACATCGATCCCGCCGACATCGCCACCACTACCCGCTACCTTCTTGACCTCAAGGCGGCGGCCTGGCCCACGGAAATCATCGTCAACCGCCGCGGGGCGGCCTAAGGGGTCAGACCG
>JAAAOD010000046.1 GCA_009908535.1 Verrucomicrobiota bacterium | reverse complement strand
AGCGAAGTCCCGCACTCGTTCTCGCCACTGGAAGGCCCCCGTTCCTCTACGCGGGGAACGATTTTCTGCAGAGCGCGGCGTCGCCAAATTTCCGCTACACCACGCCCGTCCTCAATTGTCCCTACGACTGCCACTACTGCTACCTGCAGGGCCTCCTTGCGGGAGCGAACCCGGTCGTCTTCGTCAATACGGAGGATTACTTCCGCGCCGTGGAGAGCGAACTGGCGGCGCTTCCCGCCGGGGCGGAACCGCTCCACCTGGCCCTGTCCTACGATACCGACCTGCTTGCCCTCGAGGGCCTCTTCGGCCTCGGCGCGGCCTGGACAGAGGCTTTTCGCGGGCGCGAAGGTCTCCGAATCGAAATCCGTACCAAGGCCGCGCTGAGGCGTTTTCTCCGCGAAACCGTTCCGCACGACGGGATGCGCCTCGCCTGGACCCTTTCCCCGGAACCGGTGGCCCGCCGCTACGAGAGCGGTGCGCCGCCGCTGGAAAGCAGAATCGCGGCCATGCGGGCGGCGGCCGGGGCCGGGTGGCGCCTCCACCTGTGCCTCGATCCCCTTCTCCGGCTCCCCGATTGGCAGGAGATGTACGAGGCCTTTATGGAGCGGTTGCGGTCCGCCCTTCCCTGGGGTGCCATCGACCGGGTGGAGATCGGGGTCTTCCGGGTTGCCCCGGACCACTTTCGCCGGATGCGTGACCGCCCCCGAACGGACCTCTTGCATTATCCATACGAGCATGCTAGCACCGCCGTTTCTTACAGGGAGGAAGAGCGGCAAGAACTGATGGAGTTCGTGCGGAGGCGTCTCCCGGAATCCTTTTCCCAGCAACAGATACTTTTATGGATATAGCCATTGTTACCGGGGCTTCGAGCGCTCTCGGCGAAGCTGTTTCGCGACGCTTGATCGAACTCGGGTTTCGCGTCTACGGCCTCGGCGGGGATTACAGCCGCTGCTCCCTCCAGAACATCAATTTCAAACCTGTGGGCTGCGACCTCGCCGACCCGGAAGCGGTCGAAAAGTCCGCCAGGGCGATTGTGCAAAAGGAGAAAGGCGTCTACCTCCTCGTGAACAATGCCAAGTTTTTCGGGAAAAACGCTTTCCCCGAAATGGAAAACCGTGAGCTGGAACAGGTTCTCCGCATCAACCTGCTCTGCCCGCTCGTCCTTCTTCGCACCCTTGCGCCGAGCCTCCGCGATCTGCAGGGATACGTCATCCAACTCGGCGCCTCCATCGCGGAAACGAGCAGCGGGGGCCCCGCGGGGGCCGCTGCCAGCGGGGGCCTCAAGTGGATGGGCGAACGGCTTTTCGAGGACCTCCGCGATGAGGGGGTCAAGGTCTGCCATCTCTCGCCCGAACCCAACCGCGGCCGGGGCGGCCGCGGTCGCTTGTTTCCCGGGGCCCTCACCCAGGCCGCCATCGATCCCGAGGCCGTCGCCCAGGCCGTTGAACAGCTTTTACAAAGCCGATTCGGCAATACCATCACCGAACTGGTCATCCGGCCCCTGCGCACCCGCGAGCAGGAAATGGAACCTGTCCGCCGCCTCCCGTACCCCGAGCCCCAGCCCGTTCCCTACACCGTGCCCCGCGAGATGATCGAGGCCGAGGAACAACTTGAGGAGGAGGATCGCCTCGAATCCGAAAAGCGCCGCCGCAAAAAGCGCGCCGAGCGGAAAAAGCCCAAAACGGAGGGCACCGCGGCCTCCGCCGCCTCCGAGAAGCCCGCCGCCTCCGAGAAGCCCGCCGCCTCCGAGAAGCCCATTGCGCCCGACGACGCCACCTCCTCCGACGCCCCTTCCGCGAACCGTTCCCGCCGCCGCCGCCGCAAGCCGCGACCGCCGATGGAAGCCGTGGGCTTTCTGGATCCGGAAAAGGCGCAGCCGAAAGCCTCCTCCCCCCGTGCCAAGGTGGCTGAAGTGACCAGCGCGGAGCCGGCCCCGGCGAAAAAGGCCCCGGCGAAAAAGGCCGCCGCGAAGAAAGCGGCGAAAAAGGCGGCACGTAAAAGCACCGCCAAAAAGGCCGTGAAGAAAGCCCCGGCCAAAAAAGCGGCAGCCAAGAAGTCGACCGTGAAGAAAACCACCCGTAAAACGCCTGCCAGAAAAACCACCGTGCGAAAACCCGCCGCCAAAAAGTCAGGCACGGAAAATGCTTAAGGAGCCCGCCATGCTGCTACAACTTCTCCCCTACGAGCTTTCCGTCTGTCGTTTTGATCCGGGCAAGCCCGTTCCGGACTGGGCCTGGGAAGCGCGCTTCGTTTCCATCACAAGGACCGAGGAAGAGCTGTCGATCTTTTGCGACAGCGCCGTCGTTCCTGAGGGTGCGGCTGCTCCCGGGGTCTGGCGTGCCTTCCGGGTTGCCGGCCAACTCGATCTTGAATTGCCGGGAATCATTTCGCAGTTGGCCGTGCCCCTGGCCGCGAGGCAGATTTCCATCTTCTCCCTCTCCACGCACGACACTGATTACATGGTCGTTGGTGAACACCAGTTCCAGGACGCCTGCGAGGTCCTGGGACGTGCCGGGCACACCCTTGAGGAACCCTCCTGAACCGGCCTGGGGAAATCGGTTGAAATTCCTCGCGATCCCGCGATGGTATGCTGGTTTTGCCTTTCCGCTCGAAAGGGGCCGCAACCATGAGGAAGAAACGTCATAGACAGGATAACGAAACCGAACCCGCCGAACAGGAAGTCTCCGCGGACACGCCGGAAGAGAAAAGTCCCTCCGCAGAGCAGGAAGCTCCCCCCTCCTCGGAGGCCGAGGAGGGCTCCCGGGAGGACAGCTCCGCGGAGTCGATCGACCGTACAGCCGAGGACGAAGCCACCTCCGGGCTTTTGCAAAAGCTCGACGAAGCGGTGGCTGAAGCCAACGCCAATAAGGAACGCTACCTGCGAACGGTCGCCGATCTTGAAAATTACCGTAAGCGCGCGGTCCGCGAGAAGGAAGAGGCCCGCAAGCAGGCGGCCAGCAGCCTGATGGAAGATCTCCTTCCGGTCCTCGACAATTTCCAGCTCGGGCTGAAGTCGGCCGAGATGCACGAGGGAGGCGGGGCCTTTGCCGAAGGCTTCCGCATGGTCCTGAAACAGCTCGAATCGACCCTCACGGAAAACGGGCTGACGCCGATCCAACCGGAGGGCGAAGTCTTCGATCCGAACTACCACGAATCGGTGGCCCACCTTTCCCACGACGAGGTTCCCGAAGGTCATGTCATCGAGGTGCAACGGGTGGGCTATCGCCTGCAGGAACGCCTTCTTCGCCCCGCCTCCGTGGTTGTCTCCAGTGGCCCCCCCCGAGAGGACAACAGCTCAGCCGAAACCTCCGCGAACGCCCCTACGGAAGAAGGGACAGAATAAGCGATCATGGCCAAAGAAGATTACTACGAGCTGCTGGGGGTAAGCCGCGATGCTTCCGCGGAGGAGATCAAGAAGGCCTACCGGAAAAAGGCGGTCCAGTACCACCCCGACAAGCACAAGGGGGACAAGGCGATGGAGGACAAATTCAAGCAGGTCTCCGAAGCCTACGAGGTCCTCAAGGATCCGGAAAAGAAAGCCGCCTACGACCGCTATGGGCACGCGGCCTTCGAGCCCGGCGGCATGGCTTCCGGGGGCGGTGGCTTCCGCGGCGGCGGGGGCGGCTTCCACGATCCCTTCGACATTTTCCGCGAGGTCTTCGGCGGCAGCGCCTTTGACGACTTCTTCGGCGGCGGTGGCGGCGGCGTCCGTGCCGGAGCGGGCGGGGCTCAGGCTGGCGCGGACCTGCGCTACGATCTCGAGGTCTCTCTCGTCGAAGCCTACCGTGGCACCGAAAAAGAGATTTCCTACCGTACGGCCGTGGCCTGCGAGCGCTGCGACGGAACCGGGGCCGAACCGGGATCGCGGGTCATCACCTGTTCCACGTGCGGCGGCGCCGGTCGCGTGGTCAGCTCCCGGGGTTTCTTCCAGGTCCAGCAGGCATGCCCGACGTGCGGCGGCGCCGGGCAGATGCCGGAACGAGCCTGCAGCGCCTGCAATGGTGAAGGGCGAGTCCTCCGCAACAAGAGCGTGAAGATCCGCATTCCCGCGGGGATTGATTCCGACCAGAAACTGCGCTCCGGTGGCAACGGTGAGGCGGGAGTTCATGGCGGCCCCGCCGGCGATCTCTACGTCGTCATTCATGTGAAGGACCACGACATCTTTGAACGGAAGGGCAACGACCTGTATTGCGACGTCCCCATCAAGTTCACCCTTGCCGCTCTCGGAGGAACCATCGAGGTACCGACCCTTTCCAACGAGAGCGGGCGGGTTTCCCTGAAGATTCCCTCCGGAACCCAGGATGGAACCGTTTTCAAGCTCCGTGACCGGGGCATGCCCAACTTGCGCGGCGCCGGCAAGGGGAACCAGTTCGTGCGCGTGCACATCGAGGTTCCGAAAAAACTCAACAGCGACCAGCGACGGCACCTCGAAGCTTTCGCCAAGGCCTGCGGCGACGCAGAACAGCCTGTCGAGGATGGCTTCTGGGAAAAGGCCAAGCGGATCTTCGACTGAACCGGAGCCCCGGAAATGCCCATGCGTTTTGCCATCCTCGGATCCGGTCGCGGCAGCAATGCCCGCGCCCTGCTTACGGCATGGAAGGAGGGCCGTCTCCATGGCGCCGAACCCGTCGGCATCTTCAGCGACAAGCCGGAGGCCTCCATCCTTCGCTTCGGCGGGGAATTCGGGGTGCCCGCGCGCTACCTCGACCCGGGCAAGTTCAAGACGAAGCTTTCCCCTGAAAGGGAAGAGGCGTGGGCGCGTGCCCTGCAGGAGGCCGGCGCGGGGTGGATCGTCCTTGCCGGCTTCATGCGCGTCGTCAAGGAGCCCCTGCTGAAGGCCTTTCCGAAGAGAATCCTCAACCTCCACCCCAGTCTCCTTCCCAGCTTCAAGGGACTCCACGCCATTGAGCAGGCGTGGAATTACGGGGTCAAGGTCACCGGCTGTACCGTGCATTACGTCACCGGAGATCTCGACGGCGGGCCCATCATTGACCAGGCTGTCGTGCGTATCGGAGGTGGTCGCCCGTCTCGCGGCGGAGGCTTCCGCATGATCGAACTGCGCCTCTCCATCGATCCCGCCCTCGCCGACGAGCTGGAGGAGTACTTCTGTATGGACCTTCAGCAGCACTGGATGCTGCACGAAAACTGGAAGACCCACGAGCATGAGCTGCGCGGTTTCTTCTCTTGTCGTGAGGAAGTGGATACGGATTTGGCGAAGCTTCGCGACCGCTTTCCCGCTCTCGTCGGCGAACCGGAACTGCGCGAACTCGCCGACCGCGACTGGAAAGAGGCCTACAAGCTGCACTTCAAGCCCTGGCGCGAGCGCGGACTCCACTGGGTGCCCGTCTGGGAAAAGGATCGCTACGAACTGCCCCCCGGCGAGGAGATCGTCTACCTCGATCCCGGCATGGCCTTCGGCACCGGCAACCACGAGACCACCCGCCTCTGTGTGCGTCGCCTCCTCGACGCCCGGGATGACTGGGGGGCTGCGGTGCC
>JAAAOD010000105.1 GCA_009908535.1 Verrucomicrobiota bacterium | reverse complement strand
AACGGCTGCAAAGGCGGGGACTTCCTCGTCAAGATTGACCCCGCCCATTTTGTAACCCCGGTCGATACTGGCATAGAAGCGCTGGTCGGGGAGCGGTTCCCATGTGAGGGATACGTTACCGCCGTAGAGGGTTTCCGCCTCCTCGCCGGTGCCGGAATCCGCGGGTAACCGGTACTTTATGGAAGCCCGTTCGAGCCGCGCGGCCGCTTCGAAGGTCAGCTGCGAAGAGATCGGGTAGCTGGCCTGTCCGTAAGCGGCGAGGGACTCGGTGGCATACGTGCTGTGAACGACACGGGTATCTTGAAAATCGTCGAAGTCGCGGACGTCCACCGTATATTCCTGCTCCTCTTCGAAGTCTTGGTAGTACAAACCGGCCGCCCATGAACCGAGTTTGCTTTCCTGTTTCGACCGAAGCGAACGAAGGCGGAGATCGTGGGATACGCGGCTGCGCTGATGTTCCGTCCTTTCCGTGCCGCCGAAGATAACAGGCCCGAAGCGGTCCCGCATCTTTTCCGGATTGCTCCAATCCCAGTCAAAGCTGTAAAGGAGATCGCTGTCGGAGAAGGAACCGAGGTAAAGGAGATCCATTGCATCCGTGATGGTGAGATCCGCCTTGAGACTGGCCGCGCGGGTGCGCTGCTCGTCGCGGCCGGGCTCGTCGGTGGTGGTTTCGAAGGGGACCTGCTCCAGCGACCAGACGTCGTAGCCGTTGTTGAAGTCGGCGACAAGGGCGGTGGCATCGAAGGTCAGTCGCGGTGTTGCCTCCCAGCGCAGCTGCAGGCGCGCGGTGGACTCGTCCCGCTCGTTGGTGTCCTCCCGCCCGAGGAAGGTGTTCGCTATAAAGCCGTCGCTACGGAGCCGCTCACCGCTGACCCGAAATCGCAGGGGACTGCCGCGGTCGCCGACCGGCCCTCCGGCGGCGATGGCAAAGCGGTGGAAATTATTCTCGCCGAAGGAGACTTCCGCCGAGGCGGTGGGGTAGGGCGTCGGGGCGCGCGATTGCACGACGACCAGGCCGGCCATGGCGCTGGCTCCGAATGCCGCCGCCTGCGGACCCCGCAGGATCTCGACATGGCCGGCGTCGTAGAGCGAGACGGCCGAGGCCATACCGGTAAAGTCGATCCCGTCGACCAGGAACCCGACCGATGTAGCGGGGATTTCATTACCGAACTGGCTGTTTTCGCCGATCCCGCGGATCTGGAAAAAGCGCGGGCGGGCCGTTCCCCCGGCAAAGGTAAGGTTGGGAATGCGACCGAGGACATCCTCGAAATGAAAAGAGCCCTGCCGCCGCAGCTCGTCTTCGCCGAGGAGAGTGGAACCGGTGGCCAGTTCATCGGAGGGCGTGAGGAGAAGGTCTCCCTGCACGACCATGGGCTCAAGTTCGGTGATGTCCTCGTCCGGAGCTGCCTGTGCGCGTATTTCGCCAGCGTAAAGGACGAGAGACCCCAGGAGCAGGGCCGTCCCCTGGGAAACGGTGTTCTTCAATGCGATCGTCATTTCTTGGTTCATGTCAACTTACTCCCGGTGCCGGCGTGGAGGCGGCAAAGGGCGATCGAACCAGACGATCGCAAATCCCGTCCCTACGCCGGTGTTAACCGGATCAGGTTCAAAGGGTTTGCCGCTGACGACTCCGCAAGGGCGGTTTCGGGGCGGCATCTCAGATCCATTCAGATCACCCCTGGGTGAATATCTCAGTGAATAGAGGCGTGTCTTTCCCCTTTGTCAAGACGGGGACGGGAATTCCGCTCCGCTGCTGAGCTTCAGCACTGATCCGAGACAAGGGAGGCGACGGGATACTGGCAGTAATCGGCCGCAAAATAGGCGCCGGGGCGGTGATTTCCGGAGTCCCCGAGGCCGCCGAAGGGAGCGGCGCTGCTGGCGCCGGTCAAGGGTTGGTTCCGGTTGAGAATGCCGGCGCGCAACCGGTCCCGCGCGTAGTCCCAACGCTCCTCATCCTCGGTGAGGACACCGGCGGCGAGGCCGTAGCGGGTCGCATTGGCGACTTCGACGGCCTCCGCCCAGCCGGGAACACGGCACACCTGGAGGACCGGTCCGAAAATCTCCTCGTCGGGCAGCCCGGCGCAGCCGCTTACCTCCAGAATACCGGGAGAGATAAAGCCGGTTCCGGAGTGCAACCGGACGGGCTCCAGAAGGGTGGTGGCCCCAAGGAACCGTAAGTTTTCCACGGCCTCCAGCACGCGAGCCGGAAAATCGATACCGGCAAGGGGGCCCATGAAAGGTTCCGGATCGGCGAAAGGTTCGTCGATGCGCAGGCTGGCCGCATCCCCGGCGAGATCTGCGAGGAACCTCTCGACGTCCGCGCTTTCCGGAAGGATCAACCGGCGCGCGCAGGTGCAACGCTGTCCCGTACTTAAAAAGGCACTACGCAGAATGATCCCGCGCGCGGCTTCCGGGTCCGCGATATGCTCAAGATCGACGAGGAGGGGGTTGTTGCCGCCCATTTCAAGGGCGAGGATCTTCCCCGGGGTGTCCGCGAAGCGGCGGGCGAGGTGCTTTCCCGTGGCGGCGCTTCCGGTGAAAAAGACCCCGTCGATTTCCTCCTGTTCGAGCAAAAGGGAGGCCGTGGCGGGACCGCCCTGCAGCACCTGCAGGACATCCCGGGGCAGGCCGGCTTCCCGCCAGCAGGCGAGGGTCGCTTCAGCGGTGGCCGGGGCCAGTTCGCTGGGCTTGAAGAGGACGCTGTTTCCCGCCAGAAGGGCCGGACAGATATGCCCGTTGGGAAGGTGCCCGGGAAAGTTGTAGGGGCCCAGGACCGCCACGACCCCGTGGGGACGGAACTCCACGGATAATTTCCCTTCCGACCAGCCGGCGCAGCGGTTCCGCTGGGCGCGGATGGAGATTTCCACCTTGGCGGCCATCGCCTTGACTTCCGTCCGGGCTTCCCAGAGCGGCTTTCCGATTTCACGCGCGAGGGTCCGGGCGAGTTCCTCGGTCCTTTCCCCGAGGATTTCGGCAAAACGCCGCAGGATCGCTGCGCGTTCCGGGAGCGCGGCCCGGGACCAGTCCGGGAAGGCGCTGCGGGCTGCGGAAACGGCTTCGCGGATGGCCTCCTCCCCGGCGGTTTTGTATTCACCGAGGACGGACCCGTCGGCGGGATTGTATGAGAGGATGCGGTCAGTGCTCATGCTTTGTCGTGAAAAACGGTCACAAATCGAGGATCTGCAGTCTATCTCCTTCCGCGAGATCGAGAGCCCGGAGCGTGGAGGGCTCGACAGTGATCCCGCTTTCCGGATGGAATTCGGCCGGGGCGAGGAGGGCGCGGAAATCGAGGTTTCCGTTGGCGAGCAGGTGGATGGGGCCGTCCGGACGGCCTTCCACGGCGGGACCCGTTCGGGATGCGCTCCAGCTCCGGAGTTTCTCCCGGGGCGCGCGCAGCAGGGGACCGGCGTCAAAGATGTCGACCTCGTCGGTCTCGCGGAAGCCTTCGCGAAGGAGAATCTTCCGCGCCGGTTCCGTTGCCGGATGCACCTTGCCGACGACGGACCGGGCCGACTCGGGAAGCAGGTTCATGTAAATCGGAAAAGAGGGCATCAACGCCTCAATGAACTCCTTTTCCCCGACCCCGCTGAGAATGTCGGCGGTGTAGTAATCCTTCTGGAAGAACTTTTTCCCCACCGCCTCCCAGAAGGGGGAACGCCCGTTCGCGTCGATGTAACCGCGCAGCTCGGCGATGATATCCTTGTCGAAGCGCTCGGGGAAGGCTTTCAGGAAACAGAAACGGGCGAGGGAAAGGAGCTTGCCGTTGGCGCCGCTCCGATAATCGGGATGAAGGAAGAGACTGCAGATTTCGGTGGGTCCCTTGTGGTTGCGCAGGAGGTGCAGGCTGGCGAGCTCCACTTCGATTTGCAGGGGCTCGTAACGACGCTGTTCCGTGCGAAGCTGGTAGGTGTAGAACGGATCGAATCCCCCCACGCGCGAAAGCAGTCCGGAGGTGCCCACGATCCCGCCGTTCTCCCTGTCCTCGAGGACGAATAGATACGTTTCGCCACCCGGTTTGCGGATACGGGAATCGAGGGCGCGTCGGGCCTCGTGAATGCGGTGCTCGAGGAAATCCGGATCGTTCGGCAGGGTGGTCAGGCCGTCCGCGATCGTCCCGACGAGACGCGTGAGGCCGGCAAGGTCCTCCTCGCGAACGGGACGGAAAAGAAGAGGAGGAGAATTCGTGCTCATAAGGACCCGAGGGTGGCGGCAAGGGTTGTGTGCTCGCGCCCGAGAAGGCGAAGGAATTCCACCGTCTGCTCGATTTGTCCCGGCAGCCCATCGGCCAGGGCGAATTCTTCTTCCGAATGGATGGCGCCGCCGCGGATGCCGACCCCGTCGAGGTGGGGCAGGCCTTTCGCGGCGAGAAGATTGCCGTCGGAACTTCCGCCGGTGGCTCGTTTCCCGGAAAGGGGAAGGCCGAGGCTCCGCTCGGCTTCGTTCCAGTACTCATGGAGCCGCGCGTCGGCGGCGGATTCCTCCCGTGGCGGACGGCTGATACCGCCTTCGACGGTCAACTCGACTCCCGGATGGCGCCTCATGACCTCGTCCCGCTTGCGCCGGAGTTCGGCCTCCACCTCCTCGGGGGCGAGACCGGGACCAAGCCGGATGTTCAGCAGCGCCGAGGCGTCCGCCGGCACCACGTTGACGGGGCCGGGGGAGGTGAGGCCGGTCAGGTTGAGGATCGCTTCGGGCAGGCTTTCATTGAGGCCGTGGAGTTGGAGGACGAGGTCGGCGATGGCGACGGCGGCGTTGCGACCGCTCTCGAAATCCCGCCCTGTATGGGCGGCCCGGCCCTTCGCGGACAGTCGGTACAGACCCGTTCCCTTGCGTCGGCAAACCAGCTCGCCGCCGGGCAGCGCGCTTTCGAAGACGAGACCGAGGTGATGCCGTCCGGCGGCTTCCTCGATGTGGGGACGGCTGGCCGGGGAGCCGATCTCCTCGTCGGCGGTGATCAGGATTTCCCCGCCAAGGAAGGACGCTTCCGCGGTTTCCGCGAAGCGGCGCACCGCTTCGAGCATGAGGAGCAGCCCGCCCTTCATGTCGGCCACGCCCGGACCCCGAAGTCGACCGTCGGACAGCGTTTCCAATCGCTGAAAGGGACTTTCCGGTCCGTACACCGTATCCATGTGTCCGCTGAAAAGGACCTGAACGGGGGCATCCGGATGAAAGCGCCAGCGCAGGAGGTCGCCCGGTCGAAACACTGTGCCGTCCGGAAGGCGCTGTTCGGAGAGGGAAACGCGTTCTCCTTTCCCGGGCAGGAGGGCAAGGTGTTCCTGCAGGACGTCGGCCATGCGGGCGAGGCCCTGCGGGTGAAAACTGCCGGAATTGAGGTTGACCCAATGCTCAAGGGTGGCGCACAGGCGGGACCATTCACTCATGGTTGGTCAAAGTAGGGACGAATTCGGTTGCATGACAGGCAAAAACCCCTATAGCCTTTTGCTTCTCCTGACAACCAAGACAACCTCTACTCCTTTTTCTCCGGAGTTCCTGCCCTGCCC
>JAAAOD010000047.1 GCA_009908535.1 Verrucomicrobiota bacterium | reverse complement strand
GGAGGAGATGGACCGGCGGTTCGATGCTTTGATGGATATGGCGGTGCGCGATGAGGATGCCATGTGGGATGCCACCTACGACATTGTGGCCATTGTCGACGCATGGAAGGCGGCGCAGACAGACGGCATCCTCGGGGGGCAGCTCTTCGCGACTGCTGACAAAATCAAGGGGCAGCAGCTTTACGAGAAACGCCAGCTCTGGGAACGGGAGTTCGGTGTGCCGTATGTCGAATCCGTCTCGGACAATCAGGCGGTGGAACCGGGCGGAAGCACGACCCTGCAGGTCGTGGCGAGCTCGAAGTTTCCCCTCAGCTACGCGTGGTATCGCCGGTCGAATTTCGGGGAGGATGCGTTTGTCGGCTCCGGTTCGCGCCTGACGGTGGCGGCTCCGGACGGGCTCGAGTCCTATTACTGTGAAGTTTCGAACAAACACGGGATTTCCTACAGTGGATGGATCGATGTCTATCCGGCTGCGAAGCCCCGGATCGCTTTCCAGCCACAAAGGGTGGAGACGACAGCAGGGCAACCGGCGCAGCTCGAGGCCTCCTTTTACCTGACCGTGCCCGCCTACATCGACGAAGAGGCGGCATGGTATGTCAGCGACGGCCCTTCGCCGGAGGGGCCCTTTCGCCGGCTGCCGGACAGTGCCTCGAATCTTCTCCGCCTCGATGCCGCGGTAGCTACCCGGTATTACTACTACGAGGTCACGAACCCGTGGGGCACGACACGCACCGACGTCGTCGCCGTGGCGGTGGATTCCGATATCCCGGCGCTCGTCCCGCCGCCCGCCGACCTTGCGGCCTATGCCGGAAATCTCTTTGTGTACGGTTTCTCGGGTTGCGGGCTCGATCGGTATGCATGGGAGCCGCTCGGGAATGCCGGGGGTATTACCTTTGAGAATGCGACCGGCGTCGTGCACGGGATCCCGGACGCATCGCCGGGCCAGACCCTCCGCTTCCGGGTCCGCGGATGGGATGACTCCGGGGCCGCACCGGTCGCTTCGGAATGGATGACCGTGGAGGTTCCAGTCTATCCCGCCGATCAGGCACCCCCGCGCCCCGCCCAGCAGTGGTTTTCCCCGCAGCAATTACAGGATCCCGCCGTCAGCGGGGATAAAGCCGATCCGGATGAGGACGGCCTTCCCAACCTTCTCGAGTATGCTTTCGGCACCAATCCCACGGTCAAGGAAGCGGAGGCCCGCCTTCCGGAACTTTCCGTAACCCGTAACACCGGCGTCCTGCGCTTTACTCGGTCGCGCGCCCCGAATGGCTTCTACTACCTCGTCGAGTACACGACCGATCTTGCGACGTGGGTTCCCCTCGTTTCTCTCGGCGACAACCCGGTTGCCAATCCTGACGGCACCCGGACCGTTTCCTACAAGGCACCCTTCGATGGCCCGGCCCCTTTCCATATCCTCCGCGTCCGGATCGTCTCCCTGTAAGTTTTTTCTTCGCTTGAACACACGACCGCCGCGACAGCGACGAGGCCCACCGGGACTTGCAAGCCTCGGTCCTGCGATGGGGACCACGCTATTGCCTGCCGGTCGACTGGATTGAAGACCGGATTGAGAAGACCTTCACCTTCTGAAAATCCAATCGGGAAGGGATTACTTCTCGAACCAGAACTCATCTTTGTAGCGGTAAAGCCAGCACGGATTGTGGCTGGAGGGGAGGTAATAGACCCATCCCTCCGATTCGCTCCAGAGGTTCGGGAAGCTGGCGGCGGAGGTGTGGAGCCAACCGAGGCCGAAATCGTAGAGCCAATAGCCGGTACGCGGGTGGCCGGGCGCAGTGTCAAGGTAGAGCCAGCCGAGGGATTGGTGCTCGAGCCAGGGCCAGTGGTCGGCCTTGAAGCGCCCGATGCCGGTGTTTTCCCACCAGCCGTTGGTCAGGGAGGCTCCGTCGCCGAACCATTCGCGGACGGTTTTTTCATCCGGGGCGGCGGGCTCGTCCTCGATCGGCTCGGGGGCGGCGACGCGGCCCATGAAAAGGAGGCTGCCGGTCACCTTGTCCCGAATCAGGAAGAGGAAGGGGCGGTTGCCGTTGAAGGTCGGCATGGGATTGACGGACGTAAACTCGATGACGATCGCGGTGGCCCCGGCGGCTTCGGTGCCTTCCTCCTTCACCTGGAGGAAGGTCTCGTGGAGGACGCTGGAAATAAACAGGTTGTTGGCCCCGAAGATTCCGGAAAAGTCGGCCTCCCCTCGGCGAAACGGCAGCCCCATCCCGAGGGCCTCGAGAACGGTCGATAGTTCGGCTTTGTAGCGGAGGCTGAAGCGCGGGAGGCGGACAAGGACATCCTCGGTCTCCTCAAGCTGGTCGAGCCAGCCGGAAAGTTTTTCGGGGGTCAGGCCGGCTTCGAGTTCACGGACGGTACCGTCGCGCGGAGCGATGAGGACGGCCTCGAGGTCCTCCCCGTGGTAGGGCAGGGTGACCATGGTGACGGCGTCATCCTCGTAGAACCGCAGCTCCTCGCGCATCCGCATCATGTCGACCGCGATTTCCGAGCCATCAAGCGCGTGGAAGACATCGTCAACGGTTTCTTCCGGATCGAACAGGGTCTGCCATGCCCCCTTGAAGTAGATAGCGTTGGTGAGGACAATGGCGGTGTCCGGTGACAGGACGCCCCGGGCTATAAGGTCCTTGATGCGGTTGGCGGTTTTGTCGGCGACCCAGCCGTTGATCCGCTGCCGTGATCCTTCGGTATCGTTGCGGTAATCAAGGGACTCGGCGTGGGCGTCGTAATACGTACCGAGAATACGGGCATATTCCGGCAGGACGGTATGTCCCTTGGCCGGCCACATGGCATTGGCGGTATTGAGGACCAGTTTCCCTTCCTCTTGAATGTCGTTGAGGGTGGCGATCAGCTCACCGAAGAGCGCATGGTTGCTCGCTTGGTTTGTCGGAAAGCGAAGGACCTCGGCCATCTGGTCGGCGGTCTCGCCGCGGGCGCCGGCCCACGCCATCCCGAAGGTCGTCGTGATGCTCCATGGCGAGATGAAGAGGTTGCCGGTCGCCTCCTCGTCCGCGAGTTCCCGGTAAATTTCCAGGGCGAAGCGGTTGTTGCCTTCGACGAGCCCGGCCGCCTCCGGACTGATAGCGGTTTGGGCAGTTTGGGCATGGAGCACCGGCCCGGTGAGCAGGCAGGTCGCCAGCAGTGAATGAAGCAAAAATTTCCTCCCGATCTTCATGGTTTTCATTTCCCGCACAGACATGTTATTACCTCGTTTGTTCCCCGGAGGCAAATCAATCCGGGAACCCCGGCGGTTGCCCCGTTTCCGGATCGGTGGAACGGATGCGGGGAAGCCTGCGCTTGCTCGAAACCGGCACGCAGGGCAAAATAGGCCATGGTTCATAAAGAAGAGATCGTACGGGACTGGCTTCCCCGCTACACGGGGATGGCGTTGGAAGACTTTGGAGAGTATGTTCTCCTCACGAACTTTGATCGTTATGTGAAACTGTTCGCGGAAAAACATGGCGTGCCGGTGGTGGGAGAGGATCTGCCGATGCGCAGTGCCACTTCCGGCCATATCACGGTCATCAATTTCGGGATGGGGAGCGCCACCGCCGCGACGGTGATGGACCTGTTGACCGCGGTCGATCCCAGGGCAGTGCTCTTTCTCGGTAAGTGCGGGGGATTGAAGAAGCGCAATCAGCTGGGAGACCTCATTTTACCGATCGCCGGGATCCGGGGGGAAGGAACGAGCGGGGATTACTTTCCTCCGGAGATTCCGGCGCTGCCCGCCTTTGCCCTGCAGAAAGCCATCTCCCGTACGATCCGTGAACACCAGCGGGACTACTGGACGGGAACGGTCTACACAACCAACCGGCGGGTGTGGGAGCATGATCGGAGCTTCAGGGATTATCTGGAAAGAAACCGGATCATGGCCGTGGATATGGAGACGGCGACGATCTTCATGGTGGGGTTCTACAATCAGATCCCGACCGGTGCCCTTCTGCTGGTGAGTGATCAGCCGATGATTCCGGAAGGGATCAAGTCGGGTCAGAGCGATGCTGCGGTGACGGCCCGGTTTGTCGAAAAGCATCTCGATATTGGAGTGGATTCGCTCAAGCAGCTCATCAATCAGGGCGAAACGGTCCGGCACCTGAAGTTTTGATGGAAGGCGGGAATCTCCACTAAAATAATTATTCTCGAAACCAATCGGGAAGCGTCTTGTCTGGAAAGCATGGCAAAGATACTCTGCCCCGGAATGCTTCTTGGCAGTCTGCTGCTCAGCGTCACCGCCCTTGACGGGCAGCTCACGGTCCGCAACGCCGTCTCCGATACAGAGGGAAATCCCGTCTTCATGGTCGATGGCAATCCTTCGACGGAGTGGAGCAGTGCAGCCCGGGGCGACGCGGCCTCGCTGCTCCTTGACGAGCCCATGACGCTGCGTGCCCGGTATGTCGTGGCCTCCGGCAACGAGGAACCGGCCGCCTTTCAGTTGCTGGCTTCGACCAATTACCGGGACTGGACGATCGTCGGGGAGGGGAATGGATATTCCATGGAATCCCCCGGCGAGATCGCGGCCACGCCGGTGATGACGGCCCGCTACCTGCGCCTGGTCAGTCTTGCCGGGGAACCGGTTTCATGGGAAGTGTTCGCCGGTTCGAGGGAAGCGGTCGAAACCCAGCTGAGCCTGTATGAACCGGTGGATTGGGGGGACATCACCGACCCGGCCAACATCGCGGAAATGGTAAACCTGGCCTTCGACTGGCAGATGGAGCATCTGAGTACGCGTCAGGACGCCATCGGCTGGGTCAACGGTGCTTTTTATTCCGGGGTCAGTGGTGCGTACGGAGTCACCGGCGATCCGGAGTATCGCGAGGCCATTCTCGCTACTGGAAATTCCGTTGACTGGACCCTTCGAGAGCGGACCAGCGGGAAGCGTTTCTACCACGCCGACGACCATTGCATCGGCCAGTCCTGGCTCGAGCTTTACATGCTGGAGCCCGACGGCGAGGAACGCTGGATCACCGATGTGCGGGACCGCATCGATCGCGTCATGGCCGATCCGCTCCCCGGCCGTCAGGACATGAACTGGTGCGACGCCCTCTACATGTCGCCGCCGGTGTACAGCCGTCTGTACGCGATCACCGGCGACGAAAGCTACCTCACCTTTATCGACGACCAGTGGTGGGATGTGACCGATTTTCTTTATGATCCTGAATACGGCCTGTTCTACCGGGATGCCAGTTATATCGACGACCGGGAGCCGAACGGCATGCCCGTCTTCTGGAGCCGGGGCAACGGTTGGGTGATCGGGGGCCTCGTGCGACTGATCGAATATTTTCCCGAGGACTGGCCCGGAAAAGCGGCCTACGAGGATCTCCTCTTCGATATGGCCACGGCGCTGGCCTCCATCCAGGGACCGGAGGACGGCCTCTGGAGCTCGAGCCTCCTGTATCCGGAAAAATACGACGGAGAGCGGGAAACGAGCGGAAGCGCCTTCTTTACCTATGCGATCGCCTGGGGGGTGAACGAGGGGATCCTCGATGCGGAGGTCTTCG
>JAAAOD010000234.1 GCA_009908535.1 Verrucomicrobiota bacterium | reverse complement strand
TTCCTCATCGTACTTGAAGGGAAACTGCCCCTCGGCTTTCTCGGGTACGAAGTAGACTTCTCCGGCGGGAAGATTGGCCACATCGGGAATGCCCGGAGGACAGAGACCGTGACTTTTCTGCGCTTCCTGGCCTTCGCAGATGAGCTTCAGTGTCGTCGTGACTCCTTCCACCTCGAAGTCGATTTCAAACCAGTCGGCCCTGGTCAACCCGAGGCGCAGCTTTTCGGCGTCGCGACTGACCTCGCGGTAATCGACACTGAGTCCGGTATCGACGATGATCTGGTTCAGCCCGTGCAGGGTGGCGCCGCGGAAGCCGAATTCCTTGGCCTTCGCGGTGAGCGGCGCGGTCGCCGAAAAAGTGGAAACGACGAGGACGAGATCGTAGTTGGGATAGATATCCTTATCGAGGCTGAGCTGATTCCCCTTCATATCGACGCACTCGTCCCGCATGTCGAGATTGCTCCCGCCGGTTTCATAGTAGGCGTACAAGTCGCCCCCGGTGTAGTTCATTTCCTCGAGGCCCCCGTTCAGGAAAGTCTTGTAGAATACGGAATATCCGTAGTTCTGGATGGAGAGACGGGGATTATCGAGAAAGGCCAGATCCTTTAATTCAAAGGGATCGGGCAGATCGATGAGAATACAGAGCCGTTCCCCGTTTCCCTGCCCGAAGGAATTTTCCATCAGGCGCTTGAGCGAGAAAGGCGGAAATGTGCGTTGGTTGGCATCGAGTTCCATAATTCTCCAGCCTAACCGTATCCTCCGCACTGTAAAGGCGGCGGCGATAAATGGGCGATTTCGGGGGTTTCGTGGTCCCCACCCATCGGCTCTCGGTCTCGGCTCTCGGATACCCCCTTTGCGAATTGCCGCGGACCGGGAGCCGATGGGTGGCGGAAGGAGCGAACCGGTGGGATGCTAGGGGACCGCCGCTCCCTCGAACTGGCCGTCGCGCATCTCGAGGCAGACATCACAGGCGGCGGCGAGTTCGCGGTTGTGGGTGACGATGAGGATCGAGCGGTTCTGTTCACGCGCCAGCTGCTGCAGCTGCCGAAAGAGCGTCTCGGAGTTGTGATAGTCGAGATTGCCGGTCGGTTCGTCAGCAAGAAGAAGATCCGGATTGTTGGAGAGGGCGCGGGCCACCGCGACCCGCTGGCGCTCGCCCCCGGAGAGCTGGTTTCCGCGGCGGTCGGCCTTGTCGGCGAGCCCGACGATGCCGAGGAGTTCCCGCGCCTTGTCCATGGCGGCGACCGGATCGAGGCCCCCGCGGCGGACCATCGGCAGCATCAGGTTTTCCGCCGCCGAGAACTCCGCGAGAAGGAAGTGAAACTGGAAGACGAAGCCGATCCGCTCCCCGCGGATCCGCGTGCGCTCCTGTTCGGGCGCATTGTCGACCCGCTCCCCACGGAGGAGGATCTCCCCGTCGTCGGGCAGGTCGAGAAGACCGAGAAGATAAAGGAGCGTGCTTTTGCCGCATCCACTCGGGCCGACAATGGCGTAGGTCCTGCCGCCTTCGAGGCGCAGGTCCAGACCGCGCAAAACATGGATGCGGGCCGCCCCGCTGCCGAGGCTCCGGTGCAGACCGCGCGTCTCCAGAATGGGAGCCCCCGCCTCGCTCATCCGCCCGTCCCCCGAATGACGTCGCCCGGTTCGACCCGGGCGGCCCGCCGCGCCGGTATGAGGGCGGCGATCACCACGACAATGCCCGCCACCACCGCCGCCGAGACATAGTGCCACGGGGACCAGGTGACGAGAAAGTGATCCGTCGAAAAGATGCCGCGGATGCGAATGGGCAGGCTTTCCGCAATGGCCGTCAAGGCGGCGCCGAGACCGAATCCGATCAGGGTACCGGCCACGTACACGAGCATTCCCTGGTAGAGAAAAATATTCCGGATATCCCGTCGGCTGAACCCGATGGAACGAAGGATGGCGATTTCCCGCGAACGCTCCATGACAATGATCGCCAGCGTGTTGAAAATCCCGAGCCCGGCGATGAGGATAATCGTCGACATCGACAGGCCGGAGGAAATGCGCAGGACCCGGAAGACCTCCAGCCACGATTTTTCCCGCTCTTGCCAGCTGGCCACGGAATGGTGAAGGGCGTACTGCATTTGCGCGGCCGTGGCGGGCGCCTTGTCCGGATCCTCCGTCATGACCTGGATGTAACTCACCCGCTCCATCCGCTGGAGCAGGCGGCGCGCCTCCGGGAGGTGGACGAAGACGTGCGTCTTGTCGAAAACGTCGATCCCGGTTTCGAAAATCCCGGCGATCCGGTACCGACGCGTCGTGCCGAGATGCCGCAGGAGAATGAAACGACCCGGCATGACCTCCAGCCGCTCCGCGAGCCGGTTGCCGACGAGGATGCCGTCCGGTTCCTGTTCAAAGTCGCGCAGGCTGCCGTAGATCATCTGGTGTTCGAGGTCGGAAACCTCGATGTACTCGCGAGGCAGGATGCCGATGACGCGCCCGCTGACCTCGCGGAAGCCGCTCGCGATTTCCACGCCTCCGCGGAGGACGGGCGCCGCGCCCGTGACGCCGGTGAACTCTTCCAACGCGTCGATGATCTGCCGGGGGTTGCGGATACCGGAGATGTAGGAGCGTCCTTCGCGCAGAGGGATCTCAAAGCCCTCCTGGCCCTCCTCGGCCGCGACGACCATGCTGTTGACGGTGCTCTGGAATTCGTCCTGCACCCGCAGGGTGCCATTGGTGCCAAGGATGGTGCGGATGAAGAAGTTCTCAAAGCCGCTGGTCTGCGCCTGCGTGAAAATGAAAAAGGCCACGCCGAAGACGATCCCGGCGAGGCTCATCAGCATGGCCCGGTTCTTGGCGACGAGGAACCGGTAGGCGATGAGGAGGTTCTGCCGGAAGGAGCGCACCTCAGGGCTGCGTCAAAGGTTCCGCTTCCACGCGCTGGCCGTCCGCGAGAAGGTTCTGATCCTCGACGATCACGCGTTCGCCGGGTTCGAGGCCCTCGCGGATCTCCGCCTTGTTGAGGCTGAGAAAACCGGGGCGCACCTTGCGCTTCTCCACGCGCCCGTTCTTGAAGACGTAGATCAAATTGCCGATGAGGGCCCGGCGGGGAACGAGGACGGCGTTTTCCCGCTCGGCCTTCACAAGGTATCCCTCGCCGGTCAGGCCGGGAACCATGACATCCTGGGCGGCCTCCACCTCGACAAAGACATTGCGGGTCTTGTTGTTCGCATTGGCGACATCGGAAAGGCGGGTGACCGTCCCGGCAAAGGTGCGGTCCGGATAACTGGCGAGGCGCAGGGTCACCTCCTGGCCGTCCTCGACACCGAAGTAATCCTCCTCCGTCAGCTCCATCATGATGTAGCGCCCGTGGGCGACGAGGCGGATCAGGTTCTGGCTCGGGTTGACGAGGTCGCCCTTGAAGGCGTTCAGCTCGGCGACAATGCCGTCGAAGGGCGCGCGCGTCCGCATCTGGCCCCGCTGAAGCTCCAGCTGCTCGACCTGGTTGCGGAGGAGGCGGAGATTTTCCCGCTCCTGAATCTTTTCCGTCTTCCAGAGAACCTCCTTCTTCCGGCGCTGACGGTCGACTTCCTCCAACTGCGAGGCGGGTGCCTGCCCGAGATCGACGGACAGCTTCACGTCCTCCCGACGGTCCTCGAGGGATTCGAGGTCGATTTTGTGCGTGCTTTCCAGGCCCGAGCGGGCTTCGGCGGCTTCCAGGCGGATGTTCACCTGTTCGAGCCGCAGCTCCAGTTCCTCGGAACTCTGTCGCGCGATGAGGTCGCCCTCCTCAATGGCGTCCCCGGCCTCGACGAGGACTTCGACAATCTCGCCCCGGTTCTGCGCCTTCACATGGATGTCCGCAAAGGCCAGCACCTCCACTGTCCCGGTGACGGCGTTGACGGCGGTCCCGCTTTCCGCCTCGGCGATCAGCACGGTGGTGGTGAACTGACGGCTGATCCAGAAGCCGAGGGCGCCGAGGATCAGGAGGGGCAGGAGCCATTTCCACCAGCCTTTCATTGTTCGTTTTGCCATGAGGGTTTCATCGGTTCGGCATCTAGTAACACCCCGATTTGCATAAGGTTGACGAGATAATCGACCCGGGCCTGCAAAAGGCGCTGGCTGAGTTCAAGGTAATCGATCTCGCCCTCGAGCCGGTCCGTGCCGGTGACGATGTTCCGCTGCGCCTGTTGACGGAGCAATTCCACGCGGCGCTCGAGGATCCCCTTCCGCTTGGAACGGGCCTCCACCTGCTGGAGATTCAGGCGCACCTGGGCAAGGAGCGTTTCCAGCCGTTCCTCCTTTTCGCTGCGGGCGGCCTCCTCCTGGTATTCATAAAGGCGCTTGCGGGCGAGGCTGCTGCGCTTGCGGGCGTCGTTCAGCCAGCTATCGAAGACGTTCCAGTTCAGCTGCACCCCGGCAAAGTATTGAATTCTCACTACGCTGTCGGCCTGGCCGACGGCGTCGAGCCGGTCGGAAAAGATGCCGGCGATAAAGTCGAGCTTGGGCCAGTTCTGCTTGTTGAGGACCGCCAGCTGTTCGTCCTCAATCTCCCCGAGAATCTGCAGGCGCTCCAGTTCCGGAGTTGGATGGAGGTCCGCAGCCTCGCGGCAGGCGCGGGCGAAGTCCTCAAAGGCCACGGCGCTCATCGGTTCGATCACCTCCAGATCGCGCCGGGCCAGGGTCGCGAACTCAATTTCCGTTCCGGTGAGCCGTCGCAGTTTGCCCTTGGCGGCGGCGATCCCTTTTTCCACGAAGGCGAGGGATTCGCGCGTTTCGAGCAGGCGCGCCTCCATTTCAAGAAGGTCGTGTTCGGCCGCCTGTCCGGCCTCAACGAGCTGCCGGTAAACATCAACGAGGTTACCCGCCAGTTCGAGCGAAGGCCGCAGAATTTCCTCGCGCTCGAGCAGAAGGAGCCAATCGAGGTAGGTCCGCCGCAGTTCCATGAGGTGACGCTGCCAGCCCATTTCCTGGTGGGTGCCTTCGAGCTCGACCCGCTGTTCCGCGATATCGACACGGCGACGCAGCTGCCCCCAGTGGTAGAGCGGTTGTGTGACGGTCAGGTTTGCGTTCAGGTCGCCGCGAAAGTCGTCCCCGATGTCATCCCGCTGCTCATAACTTCCGATGACGCGGCCCCGCAGCCATGCCTGGGGACGGCGCTGGGCACGGACGACCTCCGCATCCCCCTCCCGTTCCTCGATCCGGAGCCCATGGGCGGCCAGATCCGGAGCCGATTGCGGAGCCGTCATGAGCAGTTCCTGTAATCCGGGAAAATACTCCTCGGCAAAGCGGATCTGCGCGGGAATGGCGCCTTGAAGGACGGAAAGCCCTCCCCCGAGAAGGAGAGCGCCGAAGAGGCGGCATCTAGTACTTCGCTTGCGGCACGTATCCACGGTTGCGTTTTTTCTTTTTCGGACCCTCCAGCTTTTCGAAAAGCGGGGACCAGTTGTAATCGAAATCCTCCAGCTTCTGCCGCGGGATTTCCTTCCCGATAAAGCGCTCGATGGCGCGCAGGAAGTCCAGCTCCCCGGCGGTGACCAGGGTGACGGCGTCCCCGCTGTGCTCCGCGCGCCCCGTCCTTCCGATACG
>JAAAOD010000181.1 GCA_009908535.1 Verrucomicrobiota bacterium | reverse complement strand
GAAGGAGCCCAGCGGCGTCAGGCGCAGGGCGATGAGGCCGTCGAAGGGGGAAATGAAGGTCTCGCCTTTGGCGTAGTACTCCTCATGGACGGGCGGCGCGGTGTAATAAATTTCCGCCATGCCGAGGGCAGCGAGAAGGAAGGAGGTCCCGAAGAGCATCGGCAGAATGGCGAAAGCCGCGAGGTTGTCCGGCCGCAATGGCAGGCGCGCATAGCCGTAGTAAAAGGAGGGCACGCCGGGACTGTCGTCGTCGGCATGGAATTGCCAGTAGCCGGTGTCGAAGGGAAGGCAGTCCAGTTCGCGGAAGAAAAGGTACTCGTACAGGTTGGCCGTGGTCACCCATCCGCCCTCGGGCAGGCTTGCGAAGACCCCCCGCAGCTGCTCGAGGGGTCCGTTGTAGAGATATTCCCACGACAAGGGCGAACTTCCTTTGAGGTGGGGAAGGATGTTCTCCATGAAAAATCCGGGGCGCGCGAAGAGGCGCTCCACAAGCCCGCGGAAAACCTCCCCGGCCGGGAAGGGCCGGCGCGTCAGGGCCTGCAGCCCCGCATCGTCGAGGGTCCGCACGACCGCGAGGAGGAGGCGGTGCCGCAGCTCGGGCAGTTTGCGCGAGGACTTGTCCTCCGGAAAAAACTCCCCGCCCTCGGTGGCCCCGGCGAGGGTGCGCAGCGCCGCCACCGTCGGCTTGCCGGACTGCGTGAACTTGATGCCGCCGCGCCGGAGGTAGTCCCCGAGGATCCCGAGGTCGGTGGCCACGGACGCCTCCGCGTTGAAATGCCGGATCTCCGGCGGCAGCTCCCTGCGGATCTCCACCGGTTGCCATTCGTAGTGATTCGGCTTCGGATACACCTCCTTGAAAAAGTCCCGCAGCGCGCGCGGCAGAAGAACGAAGAAGTCCTTCTTGTCCTTGGCATAGGAGCCGAAAGTGTCCTCCCGGCCGATCGCCAGCAGGACGAATTCGTCTTCGAGCCGGATGGCGTGCTCCTGATAGCGCTGCGGCTCCTTGACCTCGTAACTGATGGTTGCCTCCATCAGCATCTCCATCTCATCGAGGGGGAGCATGTGTGACCAGACAAGGATACCGATCGCCTCGCGCGGCAGCTCCGGCAGCCCTTCGACGAACGTCTGCCGCAGGGCGACGTCCTTCTCCATGCGCGCGAAGGCCTCGACGAGGTCGCGTTTGCGCGGCTTTTCCAGCTCCGCCAGATCCGGAAAGAGCGGAAAGACATACTGCTCCGCGAACGGCTGGATCGCCTTCATCGCGTAAAACTTCTCCAGCAGTTCCGGGAGGGGTTTTTCAAGCAATCGTCCGGTGTTGTTTTTGATTTCCATGGCGGCTTCAGTCGCTGAAGAGGTGGTCGATGTCGCTTTCGGAAAGGGCCTTGAGGGCGCCGCTGTCGGAGGTCACGACCTGGTCCACCAGCTGCCGCTTTTTCTCCTGCAGTTGCAGGATCTTTTCCTCGATGGTCTCGCGGGCGATGAGGCGGTAATTGAAGACCGTATTGGCTTGGCCGATACGATGGGCGCGGTCCACGGCTTGCGTCTCCGCCGAGGTGTTCCACCACGGGTCGAGGATGAAGACGGTGTCCGCCGCCGTCAGGTTCAGGCCCAACCCGCCCGTCTTCAGCGTCATGACCATCGCCCGCACCCGCGGATCCTCCTGGAAGCGCCGGACGCGTTCCTCGCGGTCGCCGGTCGCCCCGGTCATGCGCTCGTGACCGATCCCGGCCTCGAGGAGTTCCTCGCAGACCTGCTCCACTCCCGCGACGAAGTTGCTGAAGACAAGGCATTTGTGTCCGTTCTCAAGGCTCTCCCGCAGGGCCTCCATGAGCCGTTCGCGTTTTGCCGAGACAATGGCGCCGTCGGTGCGCGCCTCCGGCACGGTCGCGATCTGGCGCAGCTCCAGCAGGGCCTCGAGGATGACGAAGCGGCTTTTCGCCAGCCCCTGCGCCGCCAGCTCCTCGCGCACCACGCGCTGAAAGAAGCGCCGCCGCTCCGCGTAGTAGTTTTTCTGTTCCTCGCCCATCTCCACGTAGAGCACCTGTTCCACTTTCGGCGGAAGCTCCTTGAGGACCTCCCCTTTCAGCCGGCGCAGGAGGAAGGGATACACCTTGCGGCGGAGATCGTGCGCGGCGTCGGGATCGCCCTGGTTCTGGATCGGGCGCAGGTACTGGCGCTCGAACTCCGTCTGACTCGGGAACATGGCCGGATTGAGAAAGCGGAAGAGCGCGTACAATTCCCCGAGGTGGTTTTCCACCGGCGTCCCCGAAAGGGCGAGGCGCAGCTCCGCCTTGAGCGCGCAGACCGCCCGCGCCGTCTTCGTCTGCGGATTCTTGATCGCCTGCGCCTCGTCGAGGATGACCGCCGCGAAGCTTTCCTCCGCGATGGTCTCGATGTCCGCCCGCAGCGTGCCGTAGGTGGTGAGGAGGATCCGCCCGTCCTTCTTCGCGGCCTCCCAGTCGCGTCCGGCCCCGTGGTGGACGCGGTGCGGGACCTTCGGCAGAAACGTATCCAATTCCCGCGACCAGTTGAAAAGGAGGCTCCGCGGCATGACGATGAGAACGGGACCGCCTTTTTTCCGGCACATTCCCGCCAGCAACGCGATCGTCTGCACCGTCTTGCCGAGGCCCATGTCGTCGGCGAGGCAGCCGCCGAGACCCGTCTCGCGCAGGTAGTCCAACCATTGCAGGCCCGCCTTCTGGTAGGGGCGCAGCTCGCCGCGGAAACCCTCCGTCCCCGGTTTGCGCTTCGCCAGCCGGTTGAAGCCCCGGAAGACCGCGCGCGTGTCCGGCAGGCTCGCCTCCGCCGCGCGTTCCTCCATCATCTCCTCCAGCAGGGGAAGGTCGAAGAAGGAGGCGCGCACCCCCTTCTTGTGTTTTTTGAACAGCCGGCCCAGCCGCTCCATGTAGCCGCTTTCCACGACGGCGTTGCGCCCGTCGGAAAGCCGGATGTAGTTGCTTTCCCGATACTGCCGCAGGGCCTCGACGAGGGAGATCCGCTCGCCCTCGATCTCAAGGTCCGCCTCCCCGTCGAGGAAGTCGATCCCGTGCGAAAGCTTCACGTTGAGGGAGGGTTTCGCGTGCACGATCCGGTAGGAGCGGAGCCGCTCCGTCCCGAAAAGCTCGAAGTCCCGCGCCAGCACCGGCAGCTCCTCGGTGAGAAAGGCCTCGGCCATGCCGGCGCTGAGAAGAAAGCGCCCGTCCGCCTCCTCGAGGAAAAAGGCCTCCTTGTCCTTCGCGCGCCGCTCCCGTTGGCGCAGGCGCTTGAGCAAATCCGCCCGCGCCGCCGCCGCCTTTTCATAGCGGACAGGGCGCACGAGGAGGCGGCCCTGTTCCCGGTCCGGCTTCACCACCCGCGCGATGTCGTAGTCGCGCACGAAATCCACCGGCAGCTCCCCGACCCCTTCCGCGAGCGCGAAATGCAGGATGCGGTCCTGATCCACTTCCTCGATGACCAGCGCCGGCCGCGCCTCCACCGGCTCCCCGGTCTCCATGCGCAGCCCCGCCGCATCGATGACCGCTTCCGGAAAGCTGGAAGCGAACAGGGAAAGGAACGGGGCCAGCTGCGCCGCCGTCACCGTCTCCGCGAAGAGCGGCAGGACCGCGAAATGCGGCCCCAGATGCCCGCAGGCGCGGATCCAGCCCCCGTCCAGAACGTACTCCGGGCCGAGCATGAGCGGCTTCGCCAGGGGGACTTGCTCACCCCCGTTCCGCCAGACCAGCCGGGCCTGAAAACGTCCGTTTCCGGCGTCCTCCTCCAGTTGCAGGCGGATCTCCCCGGCGTCCCCGTCCGCGACCTCGACCGGGTCCGTGTTCTCGTCCATCAGGCGCGGACAGCGCACCAGCAGCGGAACGAGGTCCGGCCGTTCCGCAAGGTCGATGCCCTCCGGGGTCTCCCCTTCCGCCTCCCAACGGAAGGCCTCGCCGAAGCCGCCGTCCGCCCCCTGCCCCGCCAGTTCGCGCAGGAGCAGGCGCTCCCAGCCGGTGCCCGCCGCCGGATTCGGCGCGACGGGACGGCCGTTTTCCTGCACCGACCGCAACCGCGCCGTCGTCCCCGAGCGCAGCAACTGCAGGTGCGGGGTCCGCGTTTCAGCGGTTGCCGGGGGCGTCGCCTGGCGGCGTAGAATGGAGAGTCCGGAGGGAAATTCGCTGGCCATTCCCCATCGTTTTCAAAAGCCGTCCGCTTCGGCAAGACGTAAGCCGAGGCTTCCCGCCGCCGCCCGCATCTCCTCATCGAAGGTGGCGAGCCGGCAGTCCGGACGCACCCGCACCAGCCGGTCCGCCACGAAAACATGGCCGGCGTCGGCCGCCCGCAGGCCGAGAAAGCGGTTGCATTCGCAAAGGGCCGCAAGCCCCCCGCTCAGTTCGAGAAAACGGAAGTGCCGCGCCAATGCGCGCCAATCGGCCCACGCCGCCGGCCCGGCCTTGCGGCGGCCCAGCGCGGCCTCGCATTCCACTTGCGCCCACTCCCACGCCCAGGCGGAGGTCGTCCGCTCCCAGAGCTTCACCGCCTCCGCGGATCCGTCTTCCTCGAGGAGAAGCGGCACGATCACGCTGGTATCGTAGAAGACCTCCATCAGTAATCCTTCTCCCCGCGCATCGAGACGACGCTGTTCGCCACCTTGCCCTTATCCCCGGGCGGGCGGGGGCGGGGCTGGAACTCCGCCGGTGAGGTCGCCTCCCGCCGGTCCACGGCAAGGCCAAGGCCCACCTGCCGGAGCCTTTCCTTCAAAGCCGCCGTGCTTTCCCCGTCCGCAGGTTGCCCCGGTTGCGACACCAGGTAGGCCACCGGCTCTTCCCGCAGATAAATTTCCACCGGCTCATCGGATTCCCGGACCCGCCGCAGGTATTTCGATAAATGTGCCTTCAATTCCGCCACTTTCACTTTCATGAGACCATCTTGACTATCTATAAAAGTCATATCAAGGCGGTAACGACCGCCTCCCCGGCCTTGCCAATTGCCCGCCCGCGCCTCCACAGTGCAGCGCGTGCCGCATCACCGCCAGTTGATAGGAATGGCCGTCGCCGCCGGGCTCCTCGCCATTGCGTTGGCGGGCGCGGGGGTGTACGCCTTCCGGGAGGCGATCTTTCCGTTGCCGCCGCCGGCGGAGCTGCGGGAGCAGGGGCTGTTGCTGCTCCGGACGATTCCGGTCCCGCTGTATTTCCTCGCCTTTGCCGTGCTGCCAGCGGCGGGGGCGCCCCTGACCTTTTTCTACCTGACCGCCCTTCCGGTCATGGGGCAGCAGAGCACGCTGCTCGGGCTTCTTGGCGCGTACGCGGCCCTCGCCCTGAACATGGTGCTCTGCTACCTGCTGGCGCGGGGCTTTTTCCACCCGCTGATCGAATGGGTGATCCGCCACCGGCACCTCAAGGTACCGAAGATCCGGACGGAGAACGAGCTGCAGATCGTGCTGGCGGCGCGGCTCTCGCCGGTGCCCTTCGCGCTGCAGAACTATCTGCTCGCGCTCGGGCATTCGCGCTGGAAGTACTACCTTCTCCTCTCCTTTCCCGTCCAGGCCGGCATCGGGCTGGCCATGATGTTGTTCGGGGAATCGGTCTTCGAAGGCGGCCTCGCCTACGCG
>JAAAOD010000119.1 GCA_009908535.1 Verrucomicrobiota bacterium | reverse complement strand
GGAGCCGCCGCGTCTCGCGGGCCACCACCAGTTCCTCATTCGTTGGAAGGACGAGGATCTTCACGCTGCTGTCCGGAGCGCTCAAATCGCGCTCGCCTTCCCGGGCGGATTCGTTCTTTTCCTTGTCCAGGCGAATACCGAAGGCCTCCAGGCCCGCACAGGCGCCCTCCCGGATATCGGCGCGGTTCTCGCCGATCCCGGCGGTGAAAACAATCGCCTCGAGCCCGCCCATCTGGAAGGCGAACGCGCCGATCCAGTGCCGTATGGAGGCGATGAGAAAGTCGACAGCGAGGCGGCAGCGTTCATTTCCCGCTGCGGCACCCGCACTGACATCGCGAAGATCGTTGCTTTGTCCACTGAGACCGAGCAGCCCCGATTCCATTGTCAACTGGCGCAGAGCCTCCGGCATCTCCAGGCCCAGTTGCTCCATCGCCAGCGGCAGGGCCATCGCGTCGAGGTCGCCCACGCGGTTGTTTTGCGGCAGTCCGCTCTGCGGAGAAAGCCCCATGCTCGTCCCCACGGCCACGCCGTTGCGGATGCCGCTTACCGAGCTGCTGCCGCCGAGGTGGCAGGAGACCAAGCGCAAGGGCCTGCCTTCCGGTTCGGCTCCGGGCCCGTCGCGGTAAAGCCCGCGTACCCGTGTCGCGACATCGTCACGACCAAGGAATTCCGCACTGCGTTCGGCGATGAACTTGTGGCTTGCGCCGTGGAACCCGTAGCGCCGGATGCCCGCCTCGTACCAGCTTTCCGGGACCGCGTAGCGCCGGGCCGGTTCGGGGAGCCACTGGTAGAAACTGGTCTCGAAGAGGGCGACCAGGCGGGCCTGGGTGAGGCGGCGGAACTGTTCGATGCCGGCGGCGTAGGCCGTATTGTGCGCCGGCGCGATGCTTTCGAGGCCGCGCAGAGCCCCGAGCACCCGTTCGTCCGCCTCCACGCAGCCGGAGAGGTCCTTCCCCAGCACCGTCTTGAAACCGACGGCGTCGAGGTCGTCCCTTCCGGAAAGGTGCCCCGCCTCTTCCAGCTCAAGCAGGGCCGCCTCGATCACTTCGCCGAAATCGGACACGCGTTCGAACCCGCCCCTGGCAAGAAGGCGTTCCTCCGTACCCTCCATCGCGAAGAGGCGGTACTTGAAGGAAGTCGAGCCGAGGTTGGCGACGAGGATCTTCATGCCGGGAGGGCGCGAATCAGAGAGCCTTGCTCAGCTTCGCGAGGTCGTCGTGCGGACGCGGGATCACCTGCACGCTGATAACTTCGCCAACGGCGTTGGCCGCTTCCGCGCCCGCTTCCACCGCCGCTTTCACCGCCGCGACGTCGCCGCGGAAAAAGGCCGTGACGAGCCCGCTGCCGACCTTTTCCCAGCCGGACATGGTGACATCGGCCGCTTTGAGGGCGGCGTCGGTCGCTTCCAGAAGGGTGATCAGTCCCTTCGTTTCGATCATTCCTAGTGCTTGTGAAGCCATGAGGTTCCTTTCCTTTAGATTGCTTTTGCCGAGGGGGATCCTCAAACGTCGAAGCGCTTGAGCAGGTCCGGATGGGGACGCGGGATAACGTGCGAGCCCACGAGCTCGCCGACCTTGCCGGCGGCTTCCGCCCCGGCTTCGACCGCGGCTTTGACACTGCCAACGTCCCCCTTCACCAAAACGGTGATGAAGCCGCCGCCAATCTGCACGGTCTTCACGAGGTCCACGCTGGCCGCTTTGACCGAGGCATCACTGGCTTCCACAGCGCCGGTGAAACCCTTGGTCTCGACCATTCCGAGTGATTCATTCATTGTAGTTTACCTTGTTCGTCGTTTGAGGATTCGTAGAAAAGGAAAGTCAGCGCAGGAGTTCCACGGGCGTATCCGGCCCGAGTCCACAGGCGTTGCCTTCGTCGGTGTCGATGTGCACCTCCAGCTTGAAGCTATCATCCACCCGCGCAAGCAGGCGGTCAAAGGTCACCCCGATGGCGCCCCCCACCCGGAGCTTCATCATGTCGCCACCCTTGACGCCGTAAAAGGCGGCATCGGCGGGACTTAAATGGGCGTGCGGGGCGGCCCGGATCACCCCTTCGTTCATTTCGAAGAACCCTTTCGGCCCCATGAGCATGCAGCCCGGGGTGCCCTCGATCTTGCCGGAGGGCCGCACCGGCACCTTGAAGCCGAGGGCAATCGCATCGGTGAAGGCGAGTTCCACCTGATTGAGGCTGCGGCAGGGACCGAGAATGCGCAGATTGGAGATGATGCGGCTGCGCGGACCCACAAGGGTGACGGTCTCCTTCGCCGCGAACTGGCCTTCCTGATACAGCCACTTCATCGGGGTTAATTTGTGCCCGGCCCCGAAGAGGATTTCCACCGCTTCCTGGGTCAGGTGGCAGTGGCGGGCGCTCACGTTGACGACAAGAGGGTTCGCCGCCTCCGCCGCCTGCGCCCCCGACAAACCCATTTTGCGGTACACGACTTCCGTGACCAGTTTCTCAACAAGGGCTCGATCAGGTTTTGGCATTGGGGAAATGGAAAAGCGCTGTAGATTCTGAAAACTTTTGATCGGTTTCAATCAAATTCATTCAATTCGGTCAAGGCTGATCTTGCTTTTCGACGGGAAGAAGAGCGGGGATTTCCGGGGCGAGGACCACGCGGAAACCGAGACTGCTGCGTTCAGCGTCGGAGGGCAGACCTTTCCGGGCGGCCGAACGCACCCGGTCGGCGCTGTCCCTCCAGCTTCCGCCTCGAACGGCCCTTCCACGACCGCGCGAGAGGTTCAACGGCTCCACTTCACGGCCCCCGGGAAGGCGGTCCCAATACCGGTCCAGGGTCCATTCGGCGACGTTCCCGTGTACGTCGTACAGGCCGAAGGAATTCGGAGGGAAGCGCCCGACCGGCAAGGTTCCGTAGCGCCTGTCACGAGAAAAGCCGCCGATCGTGTCCGTCGAGTAGCGGCCCTGGAAATTTCCGTCCTCCGGCGTCGCTGTATCACCGAAGGAGAAGGGCAGGCTGCTGCCCCCGCGCGCGGCAAATTCCCATTCCGCCTCCGTGGGAAGACGGTAGACATAGCCCGGCGGAATGCGTTGGGCCTCCCTTTCCCGATTCGTCAATTCCGCGCAAAAGCGACGAGCCTGGGTCCAGTTGACAGAATCGACCGGATGCTGTTCGCCCTCGAACTGGCTGGGATTGCGGTCCATGACCCGGCGCCAAACCACCTGCGTCACTTCGTACCGGGATACCCAGTAGCCGCGGTCCATGCGGACCGAGGTAACCGATCCCTCGTTGGGAAGGCGTCGGTTCTCCTCGACGGAACTGCCCATACGGAAGTTTCCCGGCTCGATCCACACCATCGGCAAGGGCAGGTAGGGCGGGTTCCAGGCCGCTCCGGCTTCCGGTCCCGGAAGAGGGCGCAGCGGCACCTCGAATTCAATCCGTTCGTTGGGTTCACCCCGGAAAACCTGCTTAACGCTGAGAAAATTGCGGATTTCGACATCCACTTCCACGGCCTTTCCCGGAGGAAGCCGGAGGATGCCGTCCTCGCCGGGAGCAGCCGCTTCCCCGTCGACGCGATAAAACACGGGGTGTTCTGAGGGAAACCGGGGGACCAGGCGCACCGGGCGCGGCTTGAGATTGAATTCGCGGGAAACCGCCTCGCCATCGCGGACGCGGACCGTGGCGGGGGCGGGAAAGTAATCCGGATGGTGGACGACAAGGTCATGCCTGCCCGCCCGGACAATGTGTCGACCGATCGCGCCCCCCTTTGCGAGGGGGGCCCCGTTCATCTCGAGACGCAGCTCCCCGGGGTTTTCCGGAGGCAGGCCGGACCAGGACAAAGCCACTTCCAGGGTTCCCCGGGACGGGGTCAGGGCCGGCACTTCCCATGTCCTTGTCTCGCCGGGGTCGAGAACGAACGTCGCCCGTTCGGTTCGGAATCCCTCTTTCCGAAGCGCGAAGGAAAGCTCCTCGCCCGGGGGCAAACGCGGGATGCTCGCCGGGGTTTGGCCAACCGTGCGGCCGCGGAGAAAAAGCTCCGCCCCCTGCGGATTCGTCACAACCCGCAAGGTCGCGGGCAGGGGAACCTGCCGCGGAATCCAGTCCACCGCCGCCTCCTCGAGAGAAATCCGCGTCCTCACCGGGAGGTAGCCCTCGCTCTCCGCGAGCAGCTGATAATCGCCGCGGAGAAAGCGCTCCGACAAGTCGAGCCGCCTTTCCCCGCCGACTTCTCCAACGTAAAACATCGCCCCTTGCGAGCCGGCGAAGACACGCGTGCCGGGGACCGCCCGGATGACCACCGGGACAAAGGCAAAGGGAAGGTCGAGGTTGATCTCCCGCATCTCCTCCTGTGGGCGCAGGACAAGCCGTACCGGTTTGCGCAGGGGCGCCTGCACGGTCACCGGGACCTGCCCTTTCAGGAGTTCGAGAAAGAGGGGCCGCCCCGGCGGTACCCGCACTCTCCGTTGACCCTGCCCCCCGATGGCCACCTCCGCGTTCGTCGTGGAAATCAGGATACGGGCATCGGCCCGCCCGGGATCGGCAACAAGACGGACCGAGGGGGCGGGGGAATCGTCCCCGATATCCGTAAGGAGAATATCATACAGCAGGCGCCCGGTCGCCACGGCAAGGACCCCCGCGAGGATGAGCATGACCAGCCGGACGAAGAAAAGGCCGCGAAGGCCGGCATGGCGTTCGAAGGTTTTCGGAACGGGAACACGACTGAGGGTACGGAGGAGGTACCCGCCCTCGCGCTGGGGCTTGCTCTTCAATTCCTCAAGGGATTCAAGATCCCGCAGGAAAGCCCGGAAATGAGGGAAGCGGGCGGAAGGGTTGGGCTCGAGGCACTTGCTCAGGAAGAGGTCCCAGCCCTCCCCCACCTCGGGCCGCAGCTTGGAAGGCAGTTCCCAGTGCCGCTCCGGTTTTCTCCCCGTCAGGAGATAGTAGCCGGTCATGCCCAGACAGTAAAAGTCGCTCTGGTTGTTCGGCGTCTTATGGTTGCGGATTTCCGGGCTCAGGATCTCAACCGCCATGAACCGGTTTTCCTTTTTGACCGCAATCGGGACGAGCACCCCGCTGATGTAGCGCTCAAAGGCACTGTACTGAATCGCTTGAAAGAGGCCTGCCCCGGCCATCCGCGTCCGATTCTCCTTGTCGAGGAAAAGGAAATCGGGGGACAGAAAGCAATGACGTTGGCCGAGGCGGGTCAGCGCGCCCATGGCCTCCCCCACTTCCCACAGGTGGCGCTGCACCTCGTTTTGCGACGGGAGCCGCTTCCCCTCCTTGACGAGGTCGTTGACGGACCGGTACCTCCCTGCGGAGTACTCCACGATAAGGCGCCCGTCGATAGGTGTCGTTTCCTGCACCCGCAGCAGGGACTCGTTTTCGACCTTTTTCTGCGCCTCGATGCTCTCCCGGTAGCGCTTGGGGAAGCGTGGATCCGCCTTCAGCAGCGCCTCGGGCAGGATATGGAGAAGGCAGGGCTCGTCGCGCCCGAGATGTGTCGCCTGATAAAAGTTTCCCAGAATACTTACAGAAAGCACCTCATCGAGGGAATAGGACCCGATGGTCTCCCCGGGATTGGGTAGATGGATGAATTCCGCCAGCATAACGCTCTATTTTTGGCCTTTTTCCTCCCCGCGGCTGATCCGGAGGGGAAAGGCTTCCGTGGCGCTGCCACTGTAGAGGGTGACGTGCGGGAAGGGAATCTCGATCCCCTCCTCATCGAAGCGCTCTTTA
>JAAAOD010000124.1 GCA_009908535.1 Verrucomicrobiota bacterium | reverse complement strand
GGGCGCTCGCAGAGGAATTACCGACGCCGGACCGGGGTTTGAAGCGGGCGCGCTTCGCTGTCCTGCGCGACCTCGCAATGCCGGGCGTCCTTCTCGAGGCCGGCTTCCTCAGCCACGCGAAGGAGGGCCGGAACCTTGGATCGGCCGACTACCGTGACCGCATCGCCGGCGCCATCACCGAGGGTGTGCTGGCGTATGTCCGCACGGTGGACCGGTTGCGGGAACGCGAGCGGAGATGAAGCCTCTTCTGCGCTTCCCGGATCTCCTCGCCATCGCCGCCGGCGGTGCCCTCGGTTCGCTCCTGCGCAGTTGGATCGCTCTCGGCTACGAAGGGAGATTTCCGGTGCCCACCCTGATGGGGAACCTGCTGGGCGCGGCCGCGCTGGCCGTCCTCTATGCCCGGCAGCACCGTATCCGGCTGCAGGGACGCTATCTCTACATGGTGGGGTTTTGCGGGAGTTTCACCACGGTATCCGCCTTTTCCCTCGAGCTGATGCAGCTGCTGAGAAGCGGATCGCTGGTTTCCGGACTGGCCTATCTTTTTTCCTCGATCGGGGGCGCACTGCTTCTCGTTCTCGTGCTGGTGAGCCGCCTCGAAGTGCCGGAGCCGGGCAGGGAGGCAGACCGATGAGCTGGGTGGAGCTCGGCGGCATTGCCCTTGGCGGGGCCGGCGGCGCCCTCGCCCGTGCCCTCGTCGGCCGCTTGCTGCAGACGGACTTCCCCCTCGCGACCTTGTTGGTGAACATCGCCGGCAGTTTTCTGCTCCCCTGCCTTCATGGAATGGCCGAACCGGAAGCGGCCGCTCTGCATGCCCTCCTCGGGGCGGGCTTCTGCGGCGCCTTGACCACCTTCAGCACGTTCATCCTCGAGACGGCCATCCTTCTGCGGATCGGTCAACGAAGACGCGCCGCCGTTTACGTGGCGGCGACGCTGGTGCTTTGTTGCCTTGCCTCCGCCGGTGGTTTTTCTTTCGCTGCCCTGCATGCTCGCCCGGCCTGACTCGCTGACAAGGGCCCGTCCATACGGGCTTTGGCTCCTTCCCCTGTTCCTCCTCATGCCCCTCCACGCGATGGCGCAGGAGGAGGATCTTGCATCCAAGGTCGTTGTCGTTGCTAACGGCTCCATGCCGTCCTCCCGCAAAGTGGCGGAGGAGTACATGGCCCTGCGTTCCATTCCGGAGGACAACCTCATCCTGCTGCAGACCGCCCCGGGAGCGCAGGTTTCACGAGAAGAATTCCGGAACACGATTCGCAATCCCCTCCTCCGCAAACTGCGCGAGGGCGGGTTTGTCGATGGCATGGAAGGCGATCCGGACGACTTTGGGCGCGATACGATCACCCTGTTCCGGAGGAATGTCCGCTACCTTGTCCTCTGCTTCGGCGTCCCTTACCGTATCCAGAAACTTCCCGCTCCGGGAGCGGAAGACGTGGAATTACGCGAGAAAGCCTTCTCCCGGAGGTCCCCTCACCTCACGAAAGCCTTTGCTGAGGGGAAACTGGCGCGCGACAACGCCTCCGTGGACACCGAGCTGGCCCTCCTCTTGCATCGGGATGTTCCTCTGACAGGTTTTGTCCCCAACCCCCTTTTTAAAAGAAAGGAAGAACCGGCCGGCCACGATGTTCTTCGAGTGACGCGCCTTGACGGCCCTTCGCCTGAGGCCGTTTTGAAAATGGTCCGGAACGGCATCGAAGGCGAGCGCCGCGGTCTGCGTGGGCGCGCCTACATTGATGAGGACCGCCGGGGGGGGAATTTCCAGGCAGGGGATGACTGGCTGATCGCAAGTGCGGAAATATTTCGGCAACTGGGATTCGATCTGACCCAGGAAAAAAGCGGGGACACCTTGCCGGTCGATGCACGGTTTGACGCACCGGTCCTTTACGGCGGCTGGTACACCGCACGTGTGAACGGTCCCTTCCGCCTGCCCGGGTTTGAATTTCCACCGGGAGCCATCGCGGCGCACCTCCACAGCGGTTCCGCCCGGTCTTTGCGCTCTCCGCGCGGTGGCTGGGTGGGTCCCCTTGTCGACCGGGGGGTGAGTGCGACTTTCGGGAACGTTCATGAACCCTTCCTCCGCTTCACTCATCATTTCCACCTCCTCTTTGCCGCCCTTGCCAACGGGTGGAATTTTGGCGATGCGGCCTCTTTCGCGTATCCTTCCCTCAGCTGGCAGGGCGTGGCTGTCGGCGATCCCCTTTTCCGGCCCTTCGCGAGGCGCCTGGAAGAACAGCTCGAGGATGTGGACAATCCAGCCGAGTCGTTGCAGAACCAATACGTCCTGCTGCGCCGCATCAATCTGCTCGAGGCGGACGGTCGCCTTGAGGAGGCCCTTCGACTGGCCACCCGCGGCATGCGCACGTCTCCGGGGCCGGCCCTTGGACTCAAGCGGGCGCGGCTCCTTCTCAAAGCGGAAGAACCTCGGAAAGCCCGCCACGCCCTCTCCTTCCTGAGTCGGCTGGAACCGGAGGAAAGCACGGAATGGGGCTTGATGGCGGAGATCGCGGATGCCCTTCTGGGTCTCGATGACCCGGAGTCGGCCCTGGCCATTTACCGGAAAATTCTTCGCCGAATTGACCCCGGGGAAATTCACAAGGCCTTCCTCCGGCGGGCCATTCCCGTTGCCGAAAAGGCCGGTGAAAGGGACCTTGCCCTGGAATGGGAGGCCATTCTCCATCCGCCACCGCCGCCGCCCGAGCCCACGTCTGGGCCGCAACCGGAAAACGAAGATTCCTGAGCCATGTCCGGTCTGAATGTCGACGACAAGCGGAAGCTTCTCCGCACCATGCTGTATTCACGCCTCGGCGACCTCCGGGAACAAAACCTGATCCGCCAGGGAAAAGGCTGGTTCCATGTCTCCGGAATGGGCCATGAAGCTCTCGCCGTGGCGGGTTACCTGCTCCGGGACGGGGATTTCTTCGCGGGGTATTACCGCGACCGCCCCATCGCTCTTGCGCGGGGTCTCAGCACCTACGATCTTGCCCTCGCCTTTTTCGCCAAGCGCACCAGCGCCAGCGGCGGCCGTCAGATGCCGGCCCATTACAGCAACCGCGAACGCGGGATCCTGTCCATCGCTTCCGTGGTGGGCGCTTCCCTGCTCCCCGCGGCCGGTCTGGCCTGGAGCCTTCAACTGGATGGCCGCGAGAATTGCGTCCTCACCACCGTCGGGGACGCCGGGACGCGGCAGGGCGAGTTTTACGAAGCGGTGGCCTTCGCCATCGAACGCCAACTGCCCCTGGTCTTTCTCGTCGAGGACAACGGGATCGGGATCTCGACGGTGACCGACGCCATGACCCCGCTCGGTCTCGGGATGCTCCCGCCCGAACACTGGCAGCAGGTGGACGGCTGCGATCCGGAAGCGGTTTTCAAGGCCGTGCATCCGGCGTTTGCGGCGGCGCGCAGCGGGGGAGGCCCGCAATTTCTCTGGTGCCGCACGGAGCGCATTTCCAGCCATTCCAGCGCCGACGATCACCGCAAATACCGCTCCGAAGAGGAACTGGCCGGGCTTGACAGGAAAGATCCTCTCACGCGCCTGAAAGAAGACCTGATCAGCAGTGGGGAACTGACCGAGGAGGGCTATGCGGAAATGGAAGAAAGCCTCCGCGAGGAGATTCGGGACGCCTACCTCCGCGCCCTGGGCGAAGTCGATCCGCAACCGGAAGACCTGCTCCGTCATGTCCTTGGCCCGGCCTCCAATCCGCCCGGCCTTTCCCTCGAGGGCATCGGAGAGGAAGCGCGCATGGTCGACACCATCAACGCCACCTTTCATGCCGCGATCCGCCGCAGCCGCGATGTCGTCTTTTTCGGACAGGACATCGAGGACCCCAAGGGTGGGGTTTTCAGCCTTACCAAAGGCCTTTCCACCGCCGCGCCCGGCCAGGTTTTCAATTCCCCCCTCGCGGAGGCGACCATCATCGGGGTGGCCGCCGGCATGGCGGCCTACGGGAAGCGCCCTGTATTTGAAATCCAGTTCACCGACTTCCTCTGGCCGGGCTTCAACCAGCTCGTGACGCAGCTCTCCACCCTGCACTGGCGGAGCAACGGGGAATGGTCCGCCCCCGCTGTCATCTACGCGCCCTACGGCGCCTACCTGCCGGGGGGTGCCCTCTGGCACAGCCAGACAAACGAGAGCGCGCTCGCACATTTCCCCGGCCTTGAGATCGCCATTCCCTCCACTCCCGAGGATGCGGCGGGCCTTTTCTGGACAGCGCTGCATGGCAACAGTCCCACCCTTGTCCTCATCCCCAAGCACCTTCTCTGGACGGCGCGCCGCCTGGAGCGGCCGCTCCAGCCTGTCCCTTTCGGGAAAGCCGCCGTGCGCCGCAGCGGGAACCGCCTGACCATCGTCTGCTACGGCAACGGGACGGAGGTCGTGGAAAGGGCGCTTGCCGAGGTGGACCCCGGCGAAAACGCGGTCGAGGTCCTCGATTTGCGGACCATTGTCCCTCTCGACTTCAGCGCGGTGGAGGAATCCGTCGCCCGTACGGGACGGTTGCTCGTGGTGCAGGAGGACGGGGAAAGCTGTTCCGTCGGCCAGGGCATCGTCAGCCGCATCGCCGCGAATCCGGAATTGTTCGCCGGACTGAAGGCCCCGCCGGTCCTCATCGCCAAACCGGACGTGAACATCGGCTATCACCCCCATCTCGAGTACGCGGCCCTGCCCGACCCGCGGAGAGTCGCGGCCGGAATCCGCGAGCTTCTGGCCGCCGATTCCGGTACTCGGAAAGTCACTACGTCGATTGCCGGCGAAGCGGACGGCCGGGCCCTGCGGAAAATGCGTCAAAGTTTTTCCGGTGATGAAAAATCCACTCCTCCGGAACGGTCGCTCCCGGTCCGCGTCCCCATCCTCGGGGAGGGCATCACCAGCGCGCGGGTGACCGCCCTCCTCGTTAAGCCGGGTGAGGAGATCGCTCCCGACGACCCGCTCTGCGAGGTGGAAACCGACAAGGCCCTCTTCCCCATCGAATCCCCGCAGGCGGGGCGCTTCGGGGAATGGAAAATTGCTGTCGACGACGAGGTCGAGGTCGAGCAGGTCATCGCGGAGATGATCGTGAGGGAAGAGAACGGAGATGGGCCCGGCGAAGCGGTTTCCTCTGCGCCGGCCGGGAAGGCGAGTTCTGAGGCCATGCAGGCTCCGCAGATCGCCGCGGACGGTTCCGTGCCCGAAGGTGGCCTGCCCCCGCGCGTCATCGCCCAGCTCAAAGATGTCGTCCCCGCCCATATGACGGTGAAAGCCGGATGGCAGGCGATCCGCGAAGCCCGTGCAACCGCGAAAAAAGCGGATCCCGATAACGCGCCATCCCCCACCGTCATGGTCGCCTATGCCGTTGTCCAGGCAATGCGCAAGCACCCCGTCTTCTGTTGCACGATTCATCCGGAGGGAACTCTCCACCACCGCAAGGTCTTTGACTTCGGCGTCGCCGTCGCCCTCGAACGCGACTCCCTCGACACCGCCGTCATCCCGAGGGCCAGCGAACTCGACGGCCCCGCCTTCTTCGCCGCCTACCGTGAGGCCGTGACGGCCGTCCGACACGGAGAGGCCCGCTCCAAGGCACAGGTCCCCGTCATCCTCACCAGCATGGGCGGCTTCGCCGTGCGCGACGCGCAGCCGCTGGTCGTCCCTCCCGCCATGGCCACCCTTTTCCTCGGCAGCGCCCACTACGAACCTCTCGGAAACAACCGCTTCCGCGAGGAGGTCGCCCTCTGCCTCAGCTTCGACCACCGCTGGCTCAACGGCGCCGCC
>JAAAOD010000184.1 GCA_009908535.1 Verrucomicrobiota bacterium | reverse complement strand
CTTGGTCTCGACCATTCCGAGTGATTCATTCATTGTAGTTTACCTTGTTCGTCGTTTGAGGATTCGTAGAAAAGGAAAGGTCAGGGCAACAGTTCCACGGGCGTGTCCGGCCCGAGGCCACAGGCGTTGCCTTCGTCGGTATCGATGTGCACTTCCAGCTTGAAGCTTTCATCGACTCGCGAGAGCAGGCGGTCAAAGGTCACCCCGATGGGGCCGCCCACCCGGAGCTTCATCATGTCACCGCCCTTGACGCCGTAAAAAGCGGCATCGGCGGGACTCAAATGGACGTGCGGGGCGGCCCGGATCACCCCTTCGTTCATTTCGAAGAACCCTTTCGGCCCCATGAGCATGCAGCCCGGGGTGCCCTCGATCTTGCCGGAGGGCCGCACCGGCACCTTGAACCCGAGAGCGACGGCATCGGTGAAAGCGAGTTCCACCTGGTTGAGGCTGCGGCAGGGACCGAGAATGCGCAGATTGGAGATGATGCGGCTGCGCGGGCCGACCAGGGTGACCGTTTCCTTTGCCGCGAACTGCCCTTCCTGATACAGCCACTTCATCGGGGTCAATTTGTGCCCCGCCCCGAAGAGAACTTCCACCGCTTCCTGGGTCAGGTGGCAGTGACGGGCGCTCACATTGACGACGAGGGGGTTTGGCGCCTCGGCCGACTGCGCCACGGGCAGCCCCATTTTGCGGTACACGGCCTCGGTGACCAGTTTTTCGACAAGAGCTCGGTCAGGTTTTGGCATGGGGCAGAGGAAATTCCACAAAAGATTTTGGAAACTTTTGATTGGTTTCAATCAAAATCATTCAAATCGGTCAAGGCTGATTCTGCTTTTCGCCCGGAAAAAGAGCGGGGATTTCCCGGGCGAGGACAACGCGGAAGCCGAGGCTGTTGCGCTCGGCGTCGGAAGGAAGGCCTTTGCGGGCGGCCGAACGTACCCGGTCGGCGCTGTCTCTCCAGCTTCCGCCGCGAACCGCCCTTCCCCGACCGCGGGAGAGGTTCAACGGCTCGATTTCCCGGCCACCGGGAAGGCGGTCCCAATACCGGTCCAGGGTCCATTCGGCGACGTTCCCGTGCACGTCGTACAGGCCGAAGGCATTCGGAGAAAAGCGCCCGACCGGCAAGGTTCCATAGCGTCCGTCGGGAGAGAGGCCGCCGATGGTGTCCGGTGAATAGCGACCCTGAAAATTGCCGTCCTCCGGCGTCGCCGTATCGCCGAAGGAAAAGGGGGCACCGCTTCCCCCGCGCGCGGCGAATTCCCATTCCGCCTCCGTCGGGAGGCGGTAGACATAGCCGGGCGGGACGCGTTGGGCCTCCCTTTCCCTATCCGTCAATAACGCGCAAAAGCGACGGGCCTCGCTCCAGTTGACGGAATCGACCGGATGCTGTTCGCCTTCGAACTGGCTGGGATTGCGGTCCATGACCCGGCGCCAGACCTCCTGCGTCACTTCGTGCCGGGATATCCAGAAGCCCCGGTCCATGCGGACAGCGGTGGCTGATCCCTCGTTGGGAAGGCGTCGATTCTCCTCGAGAGGACTGCCCATCCGGAAACTTCCCGGCTCGATCCATACCATCGGCAAGGGCAGGTAAGGCGGGTTCCAGGCCGCGCCGGCCTCCGGTCCCGGAAGAGGGCGCAGCGGCACCTTCCATTCAATCCGCTCGTTGGCCCTTCCCCGAAAAACCTTCTTCACGCTGAGAAAATTGCGAATCTCGACCTCCACTTCGGTGGCCTTTCCCGGGGGAAGCGGGAGGAACCCCTCCTCCTCGAGGGCAGCCGCTTCCCCGTTGACGCGATAAAAGACCGGATGGTCCGTGGAGAACCGGGGCACCAGGCGCACCGGACGCGGCTTGAGGTCGAGTTCGAGGGAAACCGCTTCATGGTCGCGCACGCGGACCGTGGCGGCGGCGGGAAAGTAATCCGGATGGCGGACGACGAGGTCATGCCTGCCCGCCCGGACAATGTGCCGCCCGATCGCGCGCCCTTTCGCGAGGATGTCGCCATTCATCTCGAGACGCAGCTCCCCGGGGTTTTGCGGAGGCAGGCCAGACCAGGACAACTCCACTTGCAGGGTTCCCCGGGACGGGGTCAGGTCCGGCACTTTCCATGTCCTCGTCTCTCCGGGTTCGAGGACGAACGTCGCCTTCTCGGTTCGGAATCCCTCTTTCCGGAGTGTGAAGGAAAGCTCCTCGCCCGGGGATAAACGGGGGATGCGCACCGGGGTTTCGCCGAGGTTCCGGCCGCGGAAAAAAACCTCCGCTCCCTGTGGAACCGTCAAAACCCGAAGGGTCGCCGGCAGGGGTGCCTGCCGCGGAATCCAGTCCACTGCCGCTTCCTCAAGGGAAAGCTGTGTTGTCACCGGCAGATAGCCCTCCCTCTCCGCGCGCAGCTGGTAATCGCCGCGGAGAAAGCGCTTCGGCAAGTCGAGCCGTCCCTCCTCGTCCACTTCTCCAACATAGAAGCCCGCCCCCTGCGAGCCGGCGTAGACCCGGGTCCCGGGGATCGCCCGGATGGCAACCGGGACAAAGGCAAAGGGAAGGTCGAGGTTGATTTCCTGCATCTCCTCCTGCGGGCGCAGCAGGAGCCGCACCGGTTTGCGCAGGGGCGCCTGCACGGTCACCGGGACCTGCCCTTTCAGGAGTTCGAGAAAGAGGGGCCGCCCCGGTGGCACCCGCACTCTCCGCTGACCCTGCCCCCCGATAATAACCTCAGCGTTTGTCGTGGAAATCAGAATACGGGCATCGGCCCGCCCGGAATCGGCAACGAGACGGACCGAGGGAGCGGGCGCATCGTCCCCGATATCCGTAATGAGAATATCATACAGCAGGCGCCCGGTCGCCACGGCAAGGACGCCGGCGAGGGTCAGCATGGCCAGCCGGGCGAAGAAAAGACCGCGAAGACCAATATGCCGCTCAAGGGCTTTCGGGACGGGGACATTGCTGAGGGTGCGCAGAAGGTACCCACCCTCGCGCTGGGGCTTGCTCTTCAATTCCTCAAGGGATTCAAGATCCCGCAGGAAGGCCCGGAAATGAGGGAAGCGGGCAGAGGGGTTGGGCTCGAGACATTTGCTCAGGAAAAGGTCCCAGCCCTCCCCCACCTCGGGCCGCAGCTTTGACGGCAGCTCCCAGCGCCGCTCCGGTTTCCTCCCCGTCAGAAGGTAGTAGCCGGTCATCCCCAGACAGTAAAAGTCGCTCTGGTTGTTCGGAGCCTTATAATTCCGGATTTCCGGACTCAGGATCTCAATCGCCGTGAACCGGTTCTCCTTTTTGACCGAAATCGGGACGAGCACTCCGCTGATGTAGCGCTCAAACGCACTGTACTGGATGGCCTCGAAAAGGCCCGCCCCGGCCACCCGCATCCGGTCCTCCTCGTCAAGGAAGAGGAAATCAGGGGAAAGAAAACAATGACGCTGGCCGATGCGCACCAGCGCGCCCATGGCCTCCCCCACTTCCCGCAGGTGGCGCTGCACTTCATTTTGTGGCAAGAGACTCTTCCCGTCCTTGACGAGGCCGTTGACGGATCGGTACTTCCCTGCTGAATACTCCACGAGCAGGCGCCCGTCGATGCGCGTCGTCTCCAGCACCCGCAGAAGCGATCCGTTTTCCACCTTTTTCTGGGCCTCGAGGCTCTCCCGGTAACGCTTCGGGAAGCGCGGGTCCGCCTTCAGCAGCGCCTCGGGCAGGATATGGAGCAGGCAGGATTCGTCGCGCCCGAGATGCGTCGCCTGATAAAAATTTCCGAGGATGCTTACGGATAGCACCTCATCGAGGGAATAGGAACCGATGGTCTCCCCGGGATTGGGTAGATGAATGAATTCCGAAAGCATAACGCTCTATTTTTGGCCTTTTTCCTTCCCGCGGCTGATCCGGAGGGGAAACGCTTCCGTAGCGCTGCCGCTGTAGAGGGTGACGTGCGGGAAAGGAATCTCGATCCCCTCCTCGTCGAAGCGCTCCTTGAGTTCGGTAAGAATGCTGTTTCGCAGAGCGAGGAAGTTCGCCTTTTCAAACCACAGGCCAAAGCGGAACTGCAGGGCGCTGTCCCCGAAGCGGTCGAAGAGGATAAGCGGTTCCGGATCATCGAGCGCGAAGGGGTTCTTGGCCGCCAGTTCGCGGAGCACTTCCATCACCCGGCGAACGTCTTCCTTGTAGGCCACTCCGATATCAAGGTCCATGCGCCGGATGGGATAGCGGGTAATCGTCGTGACCGGCTCCTTCAACATCGATTCGTTGGGGATGCGCACAAAAAGGTTATCGAGGGTGCGGATCTTGATGGAAAGCAGGTCGATCGAATCCACCACCCCGAAGGTGCCGCCGACGCGCACCAGGTCGCCGATCTGGAAAGGCTTTTCCCCGATCAGGAATAGGCCGCTGATGAGGTTGCTGAGGCTGGTCTGCGCCGCAAAGCCGATCGCCACCGTGGCCACCCCCGCCGTGGCAAGGACGCCAGTCAGGTCAAATCCCATTTCCAGCAGCACTGTAATGAAAATAAGAAGGGCGCCCCCGTAGAGGATCAGCTTGCGCAGGATCTGGGCGATATGCGGCGATTGGCGACTGGAAGGCAGGCGCGCGGCCGCGTAGGCCAATACATTGAGGGCGATAAAACCGAAGAGGACAAAAAAGGCGATGCGCAGGACCTTTGCGCTTTCAGGGGTTTCCCAGATCGTGTTCCAATCCATTGGCGTCAGCTCCTTCTCCAGTTAGCGGGCAAATTGAATATCATCTCGGAAGGCGTTACCGAAGGAAAACAGCTGCAGGTTTTTCTCCGGTTTCTCCTGCGGCGAGTTGAGCAGGATCAATCCGCTTTCCTGCGCGGGGGCCCCGCGCGGATAACGCAGGATTGAACGCTTGCTGCGGTGCTCGTTGCTGACCTCGACCCGGCTGCTCCACAGGAAGCGCTGTCCGCAGTAAAGGGAAAGATGCCGCGGGCGCAGACAGAGCTTGGCAAAGACCAGATTTTCCGCCGAGCGGTTTTCAATCTCCACCGGACAGACAATGTGATGCGGGTAGATCTCCGCCGAGGCCAGATCCCGGCTTGCCGGGAAAGGCAGGGAGTAGCAGAATTCCCCCTCCTTTGCGGTCCCGAACCAGGTGTCCGAAAGCGGATTCGCCGGGATCGTTGCCACCACATGCTCCCGCTCCCGCGTGATGAAGACCAGTTCAAGGAAAACGGGAAGGAAGACGTAGAAGACCCCGCATTCCCCGGCAGGGAAGGTCACCGGATGGACCGGCTTCACGACGAGGGGCCGGTCCGGCACCACCGCCTGCAGCCGGAACTCCCGCGGGGCTTCCCTGAAGAGGATGGTTGTCCACTCGAGACGGTCGGGAATGACGTCCTCGGGAACCTGCGCGATATCGAGAATGTGCGACAGATCGCCCTGCTCGCGCGCGAAACCCCACTCCTTCTCGGCACGGGCGAGCCAAAGCCGCAGGGGTCCGAGGCGCGCAAGGGTGACCCGGTCCTCCCCGATTCGGCGCGGCGTCCAAAACTGGCGCAAACTCCGCATCAGTCGCTGCCGAGAAGGCTCTTCATGCGCTCGAAAATGCTCTCCACCGGAGCCAGCTTACCCTTGCCCTCGTAGCCGCAGGCGAGCATACCCTCCGCCGTCTCATGAAGGAGGTGGCCGCGGTTCTCAAGGATGCGCAGATTCGCCTGCGTGGCCGGATGGGCAAGCATCTTCCCGTTCATGGCCGGGGCAATGAACACCTTGGCACGCGTGGCAAGATAAATGTTCGTAAGAAGGTTGGGGGCCATGCCGTGGGCGAAAAGGGCGATCGTGTTCGCCGTCGCCGGGACCACCGCCAGCAGGTCCGCGCTGTCCGCGAGCTCGATGTGGCCCGGCTCCCAGTTGCCGTTCTCCTCCCACAGATCCACCGCCACCGGGTGGCGGCTGAGCGTCTGCAGGGTGATCGGGGCGACAATCTTCGTCGCCGCCTCCGTCATCACCACCCGGACGTCGACTCCCGCAGCCACCAGCAGGCTGGTGAGATCCGCGGCCCTGTAGGCGGCGATGGACCCGGTGACCCCAAGGACAACCCGTTGCCCCTTCATTGTTTTCTCCTTCCGCTCTCCAGCATGGGCCTACGGTAAACCAGCGTGCCGTCCGCTGAAAACCTTTTTTCGCCGGACGCTTCCCGCTTGTCCGATTTGTCCGGCGTTGACACTCCGGGGAGGGCTTCCGAAGCTTTTTCTTCAGGCTCATGGAAAAGGCACCCATCAGAAAATACCGTCCATACCCGCTTGTCGACCTGCCCGACCGGACATGGCCGGGGCGCCGCATCGAACGGGCTCCAATCTGGTGCTCCGTGGATCTGCGCGACGGGAATCAGTCCCTGCCCATTCCGATGACGGTGGAGGAAAAAACGGAGTTCTTCGAGCATCTCGTCCAGCTGGGTTTCAGGGAAATCGAAGTCGGCTTTCCGAGTGCCTCCGAGACCGAGTTCCGCTTTCTCCGCAAACTGATCGAGGAGAACCGCATTCCCGGCGATGTCACCGTGCAATGCCTTGTGCAGTGCCGTGAACACCTCATCCGGCGCACTTTCGAGGCCATCGAGGGAGCGCCCGGAGCCATCATCCATTTTTATAACAGTACCAATCCTCTCCAACGGGAGGTCACCTTCCATATGAGTCGGGAAGAGATCCGCGACATCGCGGTCTCCTCGGCACAGCTGGTGCGCGAACTGGGGAAGGCAAGCGGTTGTCCGCGCCTGCGCTACCAGTACTCCCCCGAAAGCTTTTCCGATACCGAGCTCGCGTACTCCCTCGAGGTCTGCGAAGCAGTGAAGGAAGTTCTCCAGCCCACCCCGGAGAACCCGCTCATCCTGAACCTTCCCGCGACGGTGGAGCTGTTCACGCCCAATGTTCATGCCGACCAGATCGAATGGTTCTGTCGGCACATCTCGAACCGCGAAAGCGTGCTCATCAGCCTGCACACCCACAACGACCGCGGCACCGGCGTGGCCGCGACGGAGCTGGGCCTCATGGCCGGAGCGGACCGGGTCGAGGGGACCCTCTTCGGCAACGGCGAGCGCACCGGCAACCTCGACATCGTCACCGTCGCCCTGAATTTGTACACGCAGGGTGTCGATCCGGGGCTGGATTTCAGCCGCCTTCCCGAAACCCGTTCCCTCTATGAGCGCACCACCCGCATGGGCGTGCACGAGCGCCATCCCTACGCCGGCGACCTCGTCTTCACCGCCTTCAGTGGATCCCACCAGGACGCCATCAAGAAAGGGATGGAAGCGCAGAAGAAGCGCACCGACGGGCGCTGGCTGGTGCCGTACCTGCCCATTGACTGCGCGGACATCGGGCGGACGTACCAGGCCATCATCCGCATCAACAGCCAGAGCGGCAAAGGTGGCGTGGCCTTTGTCCTCGAGCGCAGTTATGGCATCGAAATGCCCAAGCGGATGTATCCGGAATTCGGGAGGGTCGTCACGCAGCTCGCGGATGACCAGACCGCCGAACTCAACAGCCTGCAGGTGTGGGAAGCCTTCGAGGAGGAATATCTCAAGCGAAAGGAACCCCTCGAGCTGCGCGATTACTTTGTCGAACACCGGCCGCGGGAGGTGCACCGCATCCGCCTGAGCGCGGACATTACCTTCGGGGGAGCCGATCGCCGGATCGAAGGTACCGGCAACGGCCCCATCGCCGCCTTTGTCAACGCCCTTGAGAACGCCGGCCTGAAGGACTTCCACTTGCTCGATTACGCTCAGCACGCCATCACGCGGGGCAGCGCCGCCGATGCGGTCAGCTTTGTCGAAATCCAGGGCAAGGCCGATAAGGTGCCCTACTGGGGATCCAGTATCGACTCCAATGTCGAGGCGGGGGGGCTCTTCGCCCTCGTCAGCGCCTACAACCGCGCCCATCGCAGCGAGGTTCCCTCAGCGGGCGGGGAGGCAGCGGCGGACAAGACTGAGCAATAGATAAGCCCCGCCGGCAAGGAGGATGATGGACGGCCCCGCCGGCCAGTTCGCCCCGTAACTGACGGCCAGCCCGCCGGTGACAAAGAGGGCCGTAAGCAGGGTCGACACCACCATCCCGGCCGCCACCGAGCGGACAAAGGGACTCGCCATCGCCGCCGGGATGGTCAGGAGCGCGACAACGAGGATCACCCCGACAAGGGAAACGAGAAGGACCACCGTGCAGGCGACGAGGCAGAGCAGCAGCGTGTAGCCGGTCCCCGTCGGAAGGCCCCGCAACTTCGCGAATTCCTCGTCGAAACAGAGGGCCTGCAGGCGGCTGTAGCCGAAAACCACGACAATAAGAAGGACGAGGTCGAGAATGGCGACGAGGGCGAGATCGGTGCCGGAAACGATCAGAATGTTGCCGAAAAGGTAACTGAGGGGATCGACATAGCCGGGGGTCTCAAAGAGAAAAATCAGCCCCGTCGCCATGCCCGTCGCCCACACCGCCCCGATGACACTGTCCTCCCGCTCCATGCCCATGCCGCGGACCGCGGAGATCAGCAGGGCCGCCATGAGGGCGGCGGCCAGCGCCCCATACATCGGGTGAAGCCATGCGAGGCCGTGGACCCGTTGCAACCACAACGCCGCCCCGATGCCGCCGAGGACGGCGTGCGCGATGGCCCCGGCGACGTAACTGATCCGTTTCACGACGACAAGGGTGCCCGTCATCCCGAAGGCAATACTGGCGAGCAGCCCCGTGCCGAGGGCCATGCGCAGAAAGCCCATGTCGGCCTCCCCGAGGACGCGGAAAAACTCAATCATGTCCGCACTCCTCCCCCCTCGCAAGATCGTGCTTGTGCACGACCGCGCGCATGGGTCCGCCATAGAGGCTCTCGATGGACGCGTCGCGGACCGTTTCCAGCGGATGCAGGAGGGCGGTCCGGTTCACGCACAGGACCTCGTCGACGAGGGCGCTGACAAAGGCCGTGTCGTGAGAAACCATGACAAGGGTCAGCTCCTCGTGCAATTTGCGGAGGCGCTCCAGCAGCCGCGCCTCGGAATGGGCGTCCACCATGGCGGTGGGCTCGTCAAGCAGCAGGAGTTCCGGTTCCCCGACGAGGGCGCGGGCGATGAGGACGCGTTGTTTCATTCCCCCGGAGAGACGGGCGAAGCGCTCGCGACGGTAAGGAAGCAGCTCCATTTCCTCCAGCACGCGTTCCGTCGCCAGCCGGTCCTCGCGCCGGGCCGGGCCGGATCGGAGCCCGTTGATCCGCCCCATGCGGACGATGCTCTCCACTTCGATCGGGAACAACGGATCGAATTGCACCCCCTGCGGCATGTAGCCGATGCGTTGGCGGACGCGCCACGGCGATCGTCCGAACACGCGCACGCTGCCCTGCTGCGGGCGCACCATCCCCAATATGAGTTTGAGAAAGGTGCTCTTGCCCCCGCCGTTGGGACCGACAAGGCAAAGGGTCTGCCGCCGCTCCACCACGACATCGACCTCCTCCAGCACGGTCAGCTCGCCGTACCGGACCGTGGCCTTGCGGCAGGCAATGACCGGTTCCGTCGCCATTCAGGGGCCTTCCTCCATCTTGAAAGCAGCCACCAGATGCTGCGCGACGCGGCGGATTTCCGCTTCCAAGTCCGGTGCCAGCGGATCGATCTCGGTGACCTCCGCCCCAATGGCCTCGGCGAGGATCTCCGCCTGGCGCCGGCTTTCCTCCGGCTGGACGAAGATGGTCCGGATACCGAGCTCGCGGGCTTCCCGGATGTGGTCGCGCAACTGCTTCATCGTCGGGGAACGCACCGGTCCCGCCAGCGCCACCTGGCGCAGGCCGTAACGGTCGGCAAAATAGCCCATCGCCGGATGGTAAACATAAAAAGCCCGGCCGGCGTAGGGCGCGAGCATCGCGGCCACTTCCCGGTCCATGCCGAGGAGGCGCTCCTGCAAGCGCGCCGCGCGTTCCTTCACTTTTACCGCCTCCTCGGGCAGCGCAGTGGCGAGCGCGCCCGCCAGCAGCTCCACCTGTTTCGCGACCCGCCGCGGATCCATCCATGTATGGGGATCCATCTCCGCCGCATGATCACAGTGCGGTCCGTGCACATGGTCAGGATCATGGCGGGCACGGGCGGTGGGAAAGGGGATCAGCTCCACCGCTTCCCGCAGGTCGACAAGGGTCGCCCCTTCGGCGGGCCCCTTTCCATTGCCGAGCAGCGACTGTTCGTAGCCCACCCCGGTGCGCACAAAGAGGTCCGCCGACTCAAGAAAGCGGATGGTCGCGGGGCGCGCTTCAAAAATGGCACAGCTGCTGCCCGAGTCATGGACGCAGCGGACCTCGACCGCGTCCCCGCCCAGCTCCTTCGCCAGCCCGGTCCACGGTTCCACCGCCACCGCCACGCGCAGCGTCGGCGCGGCGCCTGCCGGCCCCACCGCCGCCAGCAGTCCCGCGGCAATTATCGCAAGTCGCTTTCGATTCATTATGGATAAAGGACCACGGTGTCGCGGGAAGGTCAAGACCGGGGAGGAGGAGCGGGAAAAAGGTAGCCAACGGATTGCCGGGAGGGCACATTGGAAGGCATGGATTGGACCTTCTGGACAGGACTGTGGGATGCGGGCCTGTGGTGGCTGCTGCTGCTGGTCCAGGTGGCGGGTTTCGCCATGGCGAGCCACGTTGTCTCCTCGGACCGATCCACGCAGGGCACGGTGGCGTGGGGGGTGAGCCTGGTCCTGGCGCCGCTCGTCGCGGTTCCCCTCTATCTCTTTTTCGGGCGCAACCGGCTGGACACCTACGTGGCGGCGCGGCGGCGGGTGGACCGACAGTTCGCCCGCGACCACGCGCCGGAAAAGCGGGAACCGGACAAGGCGACGGAAGCGCGGGAGCGGAATCTCCTCCATTGGAAGCTGGTGGAGAACCTTGCCGAGGTCCCTTTTTCCGCGGGGAACGGGGTGCGCCTCTATTTTGCCGGGCTGGCATTCTTCGACGAACTCCGGCGGAGTATCGAAAAGGCGGAAAGCTACCTTCTCTTCCAGTTTTTCATCTTCCGCGACGATGAGATCGGGCGGAGCTTCATCGAGCTTCTCAAGGAACGGGCCCGGGAGGGGGTGAAGGTGTGCTTTCTCGTCGATGCCATCGGCAGCCGCCAACTGTCCCGGCGGGTCTATCGGGAATTGCGGAAAGCGGGGGTGGAAACCGGGGTTTTCCTGCCGGGCCGGACCCTGCGGGGACGCCTGCGGCTGAACTTCCGTAATCACCGCAAGGTGGTCGTCATCGATGGAAAGGAGGCCTGGCTGGGCGGCAACAATGTCGGGCTGGAATACACGGGGCGTGATCCCGCCTTCGGTCCATGGCGCGACACGCACCTTCGCGTCCGCGGTCCCGTCGTCAAGGCGCTGCAGCTGGCCTTTGTCGAGGACTGGTACTGGGTGAACCGGCGCATGCCCCCGGTGCGCTGGGACGCGACCCGCCGGCAGCCGGAAGGCGTCGGGGCCCTCTGCCTCGCCACCGGACCGGTCGACCTCGAGGACAGCTGCACCCTCGCCCACGTCCACATGATCAACCGCGCACGCTACCGACTCTGGATCCACAGCCCCTATTTCGTCCCCTCGGACGAAATCATCGTCGCCCTCCAGCTGGCCACCATGCGCGGGGTGGATGTGCGGATTCTCCTTCCCTCCACCGCCGACAAGAAACTGGTCTGGTTGTGTTCCTTCTACTACAGCTCGCTGCCACAGCTGCGCGGTGTACGGTTTTTTCGCTACAAAAAGGGGTTTTTCCACAGCAAAATGCTCCTTCTCGACGAGGAACTGGCCTCGGTGGGAACGATCAATTTCGACAACCGCTCCTTCCGCATCAACTTCGAGGTCACGCTGCTGATGATGGACGACGAGATCATCCGCCAATGCCATGAACAGATGCTGCGGGATTTTGCGGACGCGGTCGAGGATCCGCCCGATCCGCTGGCGCAGCAGAAGTTTCCCCTCCGCCTCGCCGCCCGCGGCGCCCGCCTGCTGTCCCCGCTGCTGTAGGGCAGCGGGGACGAATCCCCGGTCTCCTCGATCCAGCGCGCAAGCTCCTCCTGCAGGCGCCGGCGCTCCTCGTCATAATCGGCGTGAACGGCAAGGTTGCGCTGCTCGTAAGGTTCCCCGGAAAGGTTGTACATCAATTAAGGCGGCCCCTCGAGGCCGCAGTATTTCCAGCCGTCCCTTGTCACCACCCCGCGCCACGGCCATTCGATGCTGTTCCCGAGGTTGGTCCATCGCAAGAAGGAAAACCTACCCGTACCAGACCCGTTCGAGAAACAAACCCTGCGGGGGTGCCGTCTGGACGAAGTTCGTCCGCTCCCGCTTGTCACGGATTTCCACTACATCGGAAGGGTCCAGCTTGCCGATGCCGACGTCGAAGAGGCATCCGGCAAGGCTGCGCACCATCCGGAAGAGGAAGCCGTCCGCCTCCGCGAGGAGACGCAGGCGCGGACCGTTCCGCTCCACGGTGAGCCGGCGCAGCTCCCTGACCGGATTGTCCTCCCGTTCATCCCGCGGGTTCGCGGTGAAGGAGGCAAAGTCGTGACGCCCCTCGAGGAAACCCGCCGCGACATTCATTCGCTCCGTGTCGAGGCGCCGGTTGCCGGTCGACCAGAAATAGCGCGTATCGAAGGGATCGGCATATCCCTCGAAAAACTGGTACACGTACCGCTTCCCGGTGGCAGAGTAACGGGCGTGAAAATCGTCCTCCACCCCTTCGGCCCTGTACACCTGGATGCTGTCAGGGTACCCTGTGCGCAGGGCCTGGAGAAGCGCCTCCGCTCCGTGCCGCCATTCCCCGTCGAAATGGAAGACCTGCCCGCGGGCGTGCACCCCGCTGTCCGTCCGCCCGGACCCGTGGATGACGACGCGCTTCCGGAAAAGCGTTCCGAGCCGCCGCTCGAGAAAATCCTGAATGGTATTTCCCGAGGGCTGGGCCTGCCAGCCCTCGTAATCGGTACCGTCGTAGGCGAGGGTGCACTTCCAGCGCATCAGGCCTCCTCTTCTTCCTCTTCCGCGGGGGAGAAAGCCTCCACCGGCGGAATGCGCTGGTTCAGCCAGTCCTGCAGGATCAGGGCCGCCGCCGCCGAGTCGACAATCCCGCTTTTGCGCACGGCCCGTTCGCGCTGTCCCCGCAGGCCGAGGGCGTCCAGCGCCGTCCGGGAACTCAAGCGCTCATCGACGCGGTGCACAGGCAGGGAAAAGGCCGCTGCCAGCCGGCCGATGAAAACCTCCACCTCGCGCGCCTTGAAGCCCGTGGTGCCGTCCATGTTGTAGGGAAAACCCACGACAAAATCGGTGATCCGGCGCTCCTCGACCAGTTCACGGATGCGCTGCAGGCGGCCTTCGAAATCTGTCGCCACGGCGGCCGCCAGCGGGGTGGCGACCCCGAGTTCGTCCCCGTAGGCGAGGCCGATCCGTTTCTCCCCGTAATCGATTCCGAGGCAGCGCATGGGCGGAGGTCTCCCCTACAGAAGGTGGCGGAAAGCTTCCTCCTGCCCGAGAGTCTTGACCAGTTGCTTGATGTCCTGCGCCTTCTCCTTCGGGCAGACAAGAGTCGCGTCGGTGGTCTGTACGATGATGAGGTCCTCCACGCCGATGACGGCCGTCGTGTGCGTGCCGTCGTTGAGGACGATGTTCCCTCCGGCCTCCTGAACGACCACCTTGCCCTTTTTCACGTTGCCCCGGTCATCCTTGTCGTGATGACGCTCCACGGCGGGCCATTCCCCGACATCGTCCCAGTCGAAATCACTTTCGAGAACGCGCACGGTTTCCGCCTTTTCCATGACGGCGTAGTCGATGGAGATCTTTTCCAGGCCGGGATAATGCCTTTCGAGCAGGGGCGCGAGCGGGGTGCCTTGGGCGAGGCCGTCCCGGATTCCGCCGAGGGCCTCCCATAGCCGCGGCGTGTTGCGCTCGAATTCCGCCGAGATGACGGGGACGCGCCAGAAGAACATACCCGCGTTCCAGTAATAGTTTCCCGCCTCGACATAGGCCTTCGCCGTCTCGGCATCGGGCTTTTCGCGGAAGGCACGGACATTGTAGACCTTGCGTCCGTCCGCCTCGCCGGCGACCTCGCCCCGCTCAATGTAGCCGTAACCGGTGGCCGGGCTGGCCGCCGTGATCCCGATGGTCACAAGGGCGTCTTCGGCCTCCGCGGCGGCAAAAGCGGCCTCGAGGACCTTCTGGAAACCCTCCGCATCGTGGATGACATGATCCGCCGGGAGCATGGCGAAAGTGGCCTCCGGATCGGCATTCTCCACAAGTACGGTGGCAAGCCCGACGGCGGCGGCGGTATCGCGACCGACCGGCTCGGCAATGACGTTATCTTCCGGAACCTGTGGACAGACCTCGACGACCGCCTCCCGCTGTTCCTCGTTGGTGATAATAAAGACCTTTTCCGGGGGAACGACGGAGCCGAGACGCTCCACGGTCTGCGTCAGCATCGGCTTCTCCCCGACGATGGGCAGAAGGTGCTTGGGCCGGCGCAGGCGGCTTTGCGGCCAGAAGCGTTCGCCTTTGCCCCCGGCCATAATGACGACGAATCGGTTTTTCCTCATGCGGACACCAAGGAAGGCCAAACCGTGGAGGAATGCAACGGTAAGAAACGTCGCCGCTGCGGATTGCGGTTTCGGGCATCCGGACTACCCCTTTCCTTATGTCGCAACGCGATCCTGCCGACCCTGCCGAAAAGAGGAGCCTGCCGCTGGAGATGGATCCGGCGGCCGCGCAACGGCTGCTTTCGACCGTGGAGCCGCCGGTTCTGCTCGATGTGCGCGAAGCCTGGGAGCGGGACATCGTCGACCTCGGCCAGGGAATCCATCTGCCCGTGGGACAGCTGGGGCAACGATGGAGCGAATTGCCGCGGGACAAACCGCTCCTGGTCTATTGTCATCACGGCGTTCGCAGCCTCCATGCGGTGGCCTTTCTGCGGGAGAACGGATTCGCGCTGGCGCAAAGCCTGCGGGGCGGCATCGACCGGTGGGCGGAACAGTGCGAGCCGGGCATGGCCCGGTACTGAGACTTCTTATTCCTGCGGGGTCTGATTGCCACCGACCTCCGGCAGAAGTACCGAACGGGCCTCTTCGGATTCCAGCAGGAGCGGAAGCGAGTCCGCCGCCTCGGAGGGAGCCATTTGCAGCCAGGCACGCCCGATAACAATCTCAAGAGTGGCGCGCTCGTCCGGATCGCTCACCGATTGCGCCCAGACAAGGGCGGTGGCGGGCTCCACCTCGGCCGTGGCCAGGGCCAACTGCTCGATGGCCGCGTCGAGGCTTGGATCGGGACCACGCTGATTGAGCCATTGGGCAAGCGGGGTGGGACCGTCGTTGGCGACCCATTCCTCCGCGAGTAAATCCATCATGACCGCCCGTCCATCCCCCGAAAACTGTTCCCATGTCCAGTTCACGGCCGCCCGCGCATCCTGATAAACCCATTCGCGCAGGACGAGGCCGAGTCCCTCCTCCGCGCGGGGATAGGCCTCCCGCAGGTATTCCGCCGCGGCCTCCGGATCGGTGAGGGCCCAACGCGCCGCCACAAAGGCCGCAGCGGCCGACTGGGTGCCCGGGGGAAGTTCCCCCAGCCAGTCGAGGGCCCGGGGAGCCCGCTCGCGCTCAAGGATCTGTTCCATGACAACCAGCGCCATCTCCTCCTGGAAATCGGAGTCGGGAATGCGCTGGAGAAGGTCGAAGGCGGTCATGCGATCCTTGCTGCCAAGGTTGGTAAGGATGATTTCCAACCAGCGTTCGGCCCGGCGTGTGCTTCCTGCGTGTTCCACGACCCAATTCCATGCCTCGGCGGGTTGCGGGCGACTCCAGCCCCGCAGCACCGCGGAGATGGCCGCCTGCCGCTCCCGTAATTCTGGCAGGGAACTCGTAAACCCCATCGCACTGCGGCCATCTTCACGGGCCCAGCCTTCAAGAAATACCCCCCATACCTGGTCGCGGGCCGGGCCCGCGGGAAGCTCGGCGAGAAACTTGATGCAGGCCATGCGCTTCCGGAACGGCAGCCCCTCGACCAAGCGGCGGGCCGCCACTTCCCGGTCTTCGCGCGCCGGGTGACGCAGGACCGCCCGCAGGGTTTGTTCCAGCTGCTGCGGAAAACCCTCCCCCGCCGCCACCGATTTCAGGGCCGCGATATCCGCACGCTCACCGGTGTAACGCTCGATCGTTACCATGAGGTCTCGCTCTTCAAGGGAAAGGCCTCCGTTGCCGCCCCCGCCAGCCTCCGGATCAAGGTGAAAAGCAAAGGCGGAGAGGATTCCGAGGACGAAAACCACACCCAGCGAGACCAGCCAACCCAACCCGAGGGCAGCCAGGGTCATTTTTTTTTGCTCTTTCATCCGGAAGCTCCATCGCCAGCCAAGGCCCTTCAGGAAGCGGGTTCAATCGCAAAAGAGCCCGGGCGCGACCGGATTGTTCGGGATCAAGGTCTGGTAATCCTTCCCGCCTGCCCTACAGTGCTCCCCATGCTGAATACAACCTACGACCTCGTCGGCGTTGGCTCGCCCATCGTGGATGTCCTCGCCCGCGTGCCGGAAGCGTTCCTGCAGCAGGTGGGTGGCGAAAAAGGGGGCATGGTCCTCGTCGACGCCGCCGATATCGGCCAGTGGATGGCCGAGCTGCCCGACGGCTTCGCCGAAGCTCCAGGGGGCTCCGCCGGCAATACGCTCTTCGCCGCAAGCCGCCTTGGCCTGCGTACGACCTTTGTCGGGAAGACCGGCAACGACGCCGGGGGCGAGTTCTATCGCCGCCGTTTTGCCGAACTGGGAGGCGATGCGAAACGCTTCAAGATCGGGAACCAGGCCAACGGACGCTGCCTCTCCCTCATCACGCCCGATTCGGAACGGACCATGCGCACGGATCTGGGCGCCGCCGCCACCCTCGTGCCCGGTGAAGTCACTCCCGCCGATTTCCTTGGCTGCCGGCACGCCCACATTGAGGGCTACCTCTTTTTCAATGAGGAATTGATGCGCTCCGTCCTCGAAGCAGCGAAGTCCTCCGGATCCACCATCAGCGTGGACCTCGCCTCCTTCGAGGTCGTGGGGGCCGCGCGCGCGATTCTTCCCGGTATCCTGCGCGAGTATGTCGATGTCGTCCTTGCCAATGAAGAGGAAGCCGCCGCCTACCTCGAAAAGGAGGCCTCTCCGGAAGCGATGGCCAAGGAACTCGGTGAAATCTGCCAGGTTGCCGTGGTCAAGGCCGGCGCGCAGGGGGCGTGGATCGTCCGCGGCAATGAAACCGTCTTCGCGCCCGCCCTTCCGGGAATTCAGCCTGTCGATACAACCGGGGCCGGCGACTACTGGGCCGCCGGCTTTCTCTCCGGATGGCTGAAAGGAAGGCCCCTTGAAGCCTGCGGCCACTGGGGATCCCTCCTCGGAGCGGAAATCGTCCAGGTTATCGGGGCCAGCCTTCCGGAGGAAACCTGGGAGCGGATCCTGCCGGAATTCCGGTAAGGGCAGGATCCCTGTTTCTCCCACGGAGCCACGGAGGGGCCGGCTCATCGACCTAACCGGTCGATGAAACCCGCCGGTCGATGCTGCCCGCCCGTCGAATCGGCCGGCCAGGCGGAGGAGGCCGCCGCGCTTGCCTTCGCCGGTTCCGATCCCCAGCTTGAGGAGGTATGACCACGGCAATCACCGACGTCGAACAAACCGTCCGCCGGATCGCGGAGAAGGCCCTCCACGCCTCGCGGCGCCTTGCCCCGGTGGCTTCCGCGGACAAGAACGCCGCCCTCGAACGGCTCGCGGAGCTGCTCGCGTCCCCGGAGACCGAAGCTCTCCTCGCCGAAGCCAATGCCAGGGACCTGCACACGGCAGAGGAAATGGAGCTTTCAGAGGCAATGAAGGACCGGCTCCGCCTGACCCCGGAACGCATGCGGGCCATGGCCGAAGGCGCCCGGCAGGTCGCCGCATTGCCCGATCCGGTCGGGGCAGTTCTTGAGAGCCGTCGGCACGCGAAGGGCTTCACGATTGAGAAGGTGCGCGTCCCCCTCGGAGTCGTCGGCATCATCTACGAGTCGCGTCCCAACGTCACGATCGACTGCGCCATTCTTTGCCTGAAGAGCGGAAACGCGACCATCCTGCGGGGCGGACGGGAAGCCTTTCACAGCAACCGGGCCCTTGCGGAACTCGTCCGCCGCGTCCTGCGCGAAGGCGGGTTGCCGGAGGACGCCGTACAGCTCATCCCGACGACCGACCGGGCCGCCCTGACAACGCTGCTTCACGCCGACGACTGTATCCACTGCCTCATTCCCCGCGGCGGGGAAGGCCTTATCCGCTTCGTCGCGGAGGAGGCCCGCATGCCGGTGATCAAGCACTACAAGGGCCTCTGCAATGTCTACCTCGACCGGGAGGCGGATGCGGAGACCGCCATCAGGGTCACCGTGAACGCCAAGTGCCAGCGCCCCGGCGTCTGCAATGCGGCGGAGAACCTTGTCGTGCACGAGGAGCTCCTCGGGACGGTCTTCCCCCGGGTGGCCCGGGCCCTGTCCGAGGAAGGCGTGCTTCTCCGTGGAGACGGAGCCGCGCGCGCCGCCTGCGATCAGGTCGGGCTGCCTTGTGATCCCGTCCGCGAGGAGGACTACGCGACGGAGTACCTCGGGAAGATTCTTTCCATCCGCACGGTGGGGGACATCGGGGAGGCCATCGACTTCATCAATCACTACGGTTCGGGGCACAGCGACGCCATTCTGACCGAAAACCCGGAAGCGGCCCGCCGCTTTCAGACGGAAGTGGATGCCGCCAGCGTGTATTGGAATGTCTCGACCCGCTTTACGGACGGCTTCGAATTCGGCCTTGGTGCGGAGATCGGCATTTCCACCGACAAGCTCCATGCCCGCGGGCCGATGGGCCTCACCGAACTGACGAGTTACAAATACCTCATCCGCGGCGAGGGACAGATCAAATGACCTCCCGGCGCGAAGAGCTGCTGCCGCACCTGCGGAAACGGCTGTCTTTCGGGGAAATCGACCGGGCCTGCCTCCGCGAACTCGTCACCCTCGCCCGCCGTGAGGATCTCGAGGGCTACGGTCTGCGCGAAAAGCCCGCCTCCCGAGGCGATGTCAGCAGCCGCCTCCTGCGACGGGGAAGGGAAACCGCCAGCGCCCGCCTCGTCGCCCGGGAAAATCTTGTCCTTTGCGGAATGCCGCTGCTGCCCCTCGTCCTGGAGGCTTATTCGCCGGGGACGACGATCAGTGGTTTCCGTCAAGATGGCGAAGAGTGCGCCGCAGGAACCCTTCTTGGCGAAATTTCCGGCCCCGGCGCGGAGCTCCTCGCCGCGGAACGGGTGGCCCTCAATTTCCTGCAGCGGCTATCCGGCATCGCCACGCGAACCGCCGCCTTTGTGCACCGCCTTGCAGAAACAGAGACCCATCTTCTGGATACGCGAAAGACCACCCCAGGGTTCCGCGTCCTCGAAAAGTACGCCACCGGCTGCGGCGGCGGGTACAACCATCGCATCGGACTGTTCGACCGTGTCATGCTCAAGGACAACCATCTCGCCGCCGAGGGAAGCACCCGCGGCGAGGCCCTCGCCGCCTTTGTCCGCCGCGCGCGGTGCGAAGCCCCGGAGCTTCTGATCGAACTGGAAGTGGACGACCCGGACCAGATCCCCCCCGCCCTTGACGCCGGGGTGGACATTCTCCTTCTCGATAATTTTTCCCCGGAAGAAGTGGCCTCCGCCGTTCGTCAAATCGGGAACCGGGCCGTCATCGAGAGCAGCGGCGGCATCGATCTTGACAACCTCCCCGCCTACGCCTGCGCCGGAGCGGACTTCCTCTCCACCGGGGCGACGGTGCACCAGGCCCGGTGGTCTGATATCGGGCTCGATTGGAAGAGCGGACAATGAAAGCCGTTGCGGAACTTCTGCGCATTTTCCTGCGTGCAGGGGGCGGCTATCTTTCCGGAGAGGCTCTCGCGCGGGAACTGGGCTTTTCGCGCGTTTATGTGCACAAGCTCATGGAAAGCCTGCGCAGGGAGGGCTTTGTCTTCCATGCCGTGCGGAACCGCGGCTACCGGCTGGACGCTGAACCCGTTTGCTTTCATGCCGGACTCTTCTCCGCTCTTCTGGCCGAGACGCCCATCCCTTTTTTCAGGACAATCCGTCCCCTCGGCTCCATCAGCAGCACCAACGCCGTCGCAGAGGCAGAACTCGCCGCCGGAACGGAGGCCCCCCTCCTCGTCACCGCCACGGAACAGACCGCCGGTCGCGGACGGAGAGGACGGCGCTGGCACAGCCCGCCGGACCGCAACTTCTACCTCTCCGCCGGGCTTCGTCCCGCCCTTGCCCCGTCCCGGCTCCAGACCATCACCCTCTTCCTCGGCCTGCGCCTTTGCCATTTCCTGCGCGACCAGTTCGCCCTCCCCGTTCTCGTCAAGTGGCCCAACGACCTCCTCGTCCATGACCGCAAACTCGCCGGAATGCTCACCGAGGCGCGCGTCGATGCCGAACAGACCCGCGACCTTGTCTTCGGCCTCGGCCTGAACGGGAATCTCGCCACGGACGAGTTCCCGGAGGCATTGCAACCGATCGCGACTTCCCTGCAGTCCGCCACCGGCCAGTCCGTCTCCCTCAGCCGACTCGCTCACCAGGTGGCCTTTGTCATCGGCGAGGCCATGGAGGACTACTTCACGGGCGGGGCAGGCGGGGAGCTGGTCAAGGACTGGCCCGCCGTCGACGCCCTGCGCGGACGCGAGGTCACCACCGGCGACCAGACCGGAACCGTCCTCGGCATCAGTCCGTCCGGTTCCCTCCGCCTCCGGCGGCCTGACGGTTCCCTCGCCCTTCTCCACAGCGGCGAGGTATCGGTCCGGTCGACATCCTGAGCAGGCAAGAGGGACGGAGCTTCCGAAGCACGGCAACGCGGCAGTTTTGCCCTTCAGGGCTTGCCCCGCAACCGCGTTGCCCTCGCCTTTTTACGCGATGGCGGCGGGGGAGCGGCGGCGGCGCTTGGTCGCCGGCATGGGGCGCGCCTCGTCGGAATGGCGGATCTCGTAGGCGCTGACACGGCGCTCCACGTAGGCGCGGATGTCCTCGAGGGGCTTGTGCGGGAAGGCGGGACGACCCCGCAATTCCGGCCGTAGCGGCCGAGTCGATACAAAATCCTGCACGACATAGCGCTCCGCCCCGTGAATCAGCTCCACGATCGTCTTCAGCTCCCGCGTCGTATGCAATCCCGGAACAACGGTGGTCCGGAATTCATGGGCCACGCCCGAGTGCTTGATGCACCAGATGCTGGTACGGATCGCTTCCGTATCAACGCGACGCCCGACGAGGCTGCCGTAGTTTTCCAGCGGGGCCTTCACATCCATGGCGATGTAGTCCAGCAGTCCCTGGGCGAACAACTTCCGCAGAACATCCGGCTGAGTGCCATTGGTTTCCAGCATCGTGGCAAGGCCAAGGTTTCGCACCACCGCCAGAGAAGCGGCAAGGTCCCCCTGCAGGGTCGGTTCGCCGCCACTGAAGATGACCCCTTCGATCCGGTCGAGGCGCTTGCGCAGGTGCGCTTCGACCCGCTTCCAGTCGTACTGATCACCCTCCTCGCAATTTCCAAGAAGGCCAAAATAGCCACAGTACGAGCAGCGCAGGTTACATCCACAAGTATAAAGGGTGATGGAACGCCGGCCGGGAAATGCGCCTTCGGCACTCTTTTCAATGTTCCCGATTTCCATAAGCAAGTATTTGAAAACCCTTGCGGCAAGGGCGAGGAGCGGCAAGCGTAAATCAGGAATCCTTAACTAACTTACTTCTAAAATTAGCCAAGCTTATGTTCTGCCCCCGCAAGGGGAAGGCGGGATAGCATAGGCCGGCATGGATCGCCGACCGTTTTGCCATCGCCACCGACACCTCCCTCCTGTTGCAGCCTGTCACCCGGACCGGGCTTGTTTTTCTGCAGCGGTGCTTCAAGCGGATCGCCGTTCGTCGCGCCGGGACTCCGCGGATTCGAGAGAGCCTTTGACCGCTGCAGGGAAGCGCGCTCCTACTCCACGATGCCGCCGGAACTGAGGAAGATGCCCTTGAGGTTCATCTCGAGGGCCTTCGGGTTGGGGGAAGCGGCGAGACCGGTCTGGCGGCTGATTAGGCCGTCCTTGATCAGGCGATAAAGGTCCTGGTTGAAGGACTTGGACCCGGAATCCCTGCTTGCTTCGAGAACGGAGGGGATTTTCTCAAAAGTGCCCTCGCTGATGACATTCCTGGCGAGGTGATCGACCATGAAAATTTCCACCACAGGCAGACGTCCACCTCCCTCGAGCGCGGGCACCAGTTTCTGGGTAACGGTGGCGCGCAGGGACTGGGCAATCTGGCGCCGCAGACCGAAGTGCTGGTCGGGAGGATAAAACTCGAAGAGACGCTGCACCGACTGCTGGGCGTTGCTGCTGTGCAGGGTCCCGAAGACGTAATGGCCGGTTTCGGCGGCGGAAAGGGCGGTGTTGAAGGTTTCGGAATCCCGCATTTCCCCGATGAGGATGATGTCGGGATCCTGGCGGAGAATCGTGGTCATGCCGAGGGTAAAGGTCGGGGTATCGATGCCGACCTCCCGCTGGTTGAAGCTGCTGCGAATATCCGAATAGGTGAACTCAATGGGATCCTCGAGGGAAACGACATGCTTGTTCTGGTTGTGGTTGATCCAGTTCAGCATGGCGGCGAGGGTGGAGCTTTTGCCGCAACCGGTCGGTCCACAGAGAAGGAGAATGCCGTCCGGTTGCTGGCACAGCTCGACAAAGGTTTCCTCCTCGTGGTTAAGGTCGCTGAAGGTCGGTGGCATATCCTTCACAAGCCGGAAGACCATGCTGGGCGTGCCCCGCTGATAAAAAGCATTGATGCGGAAGCGGCCGACCTGCTCGAGGCGATAGCTGTAGTCGACCTGGTTATCGGTATGCCAACGTTCCTGAAACTGGGAAGGACAGGAATCCTCGATGAAGGCAAGGATCTGGTTAATGCCCACCGGTTCCATGTCGATCGGCTCGAGCTTACCATTCAGGCGGAGCAGGGCCGGCTTGCTGGTTTTGACGTGCACATCGCTGGCTCCGTTTTCGACGGCAAGCTGCAGGAGGCTGTTGAACAGGTCGTGGGTCTCGGACATCGTGAATTTATGGTCGGAAGGTTAAATGCGCTGGACCTGTGGAGGCAATTGGAAAACCCTCCTCTTTTATGAATGGAACGAGCGCAATGACCGGGGTATGCACCGCCCTCGTCACTCCCATGCTGCCGGGCGGTGAAGTGGACTGGACGACCCTCCGCTCTCATGTGGAATGCCAGATTGCCGCCGGCATCGACGGCCTTGTCCCGGTGGGAACGACGGGCGAGTCCCCCACCCTTGATCAGGAGGAGCACCTGAAAGTAATCGAGGAAGTGGTGAAAACGGCGGAAGGCCGCGTGCCCGTCATCGCCGGAACCGGAGCCAACAGCACCGCGGAGGCCCTGCAGCTGACAAAGGAGGCGGAAAAGCGCGGCGCGGACGCTTTCCTGCAGGTGGCCCCGTATTACAACAAACCGAGTCAGGAGGGCCTTTATCAGCATTTTGCCCGAATCGCGGAATCGACGGAGCGGCCCCTCATGCTGTATTCCATTCCGGGCCGTTGCGGCGTGGCCATCGCCGTGGAGACAGTGGCGCGCCTGTTTGCGCAGTTCCCCCAGGTAAACACGATCAAAGAGGCGGGCGGGGATGTCACCCGCGTGCAGGAATTGCGCACGGCCGCGCCGGGAGTGAACATCGTCAGCGGGGATGACGGCCTCATTGGACCCTTTGTCGCCGCCGGTGCGGAGGGCGTCGTGAGCGTGGCCGCCAATTTCCGCCCCGACGTGGTTCTTTCCTACACTACAGCCTGCCGCGAGGGACGGCGCGCGGCGGCCATGGAAATCTGGGAGCAGTGGCACCCGCTCTTCACCGAGCTTGTCTTCATGGCCGGCAACCCGGTCACCATCAAGGAGGTCCTGTACACGGCAGAGAAGATACCGCACCCGGAACTGCGGCTTCCCCTTGTCCGTATGGAGGAGACGCAGCGCGCCCGCGTCCGCAGTCTTCTGAAGGATCTGGAGGAAGCGGAGGCATGAACACGCTCAAGGTGGCCATTTGCGGGGCCTGCGGGCGCATGGGGAAAACCCTTGCCGGCCTTGCGCCTGAGGAAAAGGCGCAGGTCCTTCGGGAGCTGGACATGGGCGACGATCTTACCGGAGCGGCCGAAGGCTGCGACGCGGTGATCGACTTCAGCGCCCATGCGGCGACGCCCCTTCTCGCCGAAGGTTGTGCCGACGCCGGCATCCCCCTTATCATCGGGACCACCGGACACAGCGAACCGGAACGGAAATCGATCCTCGAGGCGACCGCGCTCATTCCGATCGTCTGGGCGGGCAACTATTCCGTGGGCGTGAACCTGCTCCTGCACCTCGCCGAGACCGCGGGCCGGGTACTTGCCGATCGCTATGACGCGGAGATCACCGAGGTGCACCACCGTCACAAGAAAGACGCGCCCAGCGGAACCGCGCTGGCCCTCGCCGAGGCCCTGCAGGCAGCGCCACCGCTGGCGGAGGCCGGTCTCCGGCACGGGCGCGAAGGAGAAACCGGCGAGCGTTCCGACAGGGAAATCGGCGTCCACGCGCTCCGGGGCGGCGAGGTCATTGGCGAACACACCGTCTTTTTCTTCGGCGAACACGATCGGATCGAACTCACCCACCGTGCCGCCGACCGCCGGATCTTTGCCAGCGGCGCCTTCCGGGCCGCCCACTGGGCGATCGGACAGGAACCCGGCCGCTACGACATGCGGGATGTCCTCTCCCTGCGCTCCTCCACATGATCAGTTTCCTCGAAGGCACGGTGGAGCAGGCGGGACCCTTGAGTTGCGTCCTCAACTGCAACGGGGTCGGTTACCGCGTGGAAATCCCCGTCACCACGGCCGAAAAGCTGCCCGCCGCCGGGAAGACCGTCCGCCTCCATGTCCAGCCGGTCTACCGCGAGGACCATCAGGCGCTGTATGGTTTTGCCAGTGTCGAGGAAAGGGACTTTTTCCACCTCGTGACCAGCCGGGTCAGCGGAATCGGCCCCAAGATCGGGCTCAATCTGCTCAGCCGCCTGTCCTTCGCCATGCTCCGTTCCGCGATCGCCAGCGGCGACGCCGCCCTCATCGCGAAATGTCCCGGTATCGGCAAAAAGACCGCCGAACGGGTCTGCATCGAATTGAAGGATAAAATCAGCCTGCCCGGGGAAAGCGCTGCCGCCGGGAAAAGCACCGCCGCCGACACCGATCCCCCGCCCGCCGAGGGAGCGGACAGTTCCTTCGCCGATGCCGTACAGGCCTTGATGACTCTTGGTTTCAAGCTGGACGCCGCCGACAAAGCGGTCCGCAAAGCCCGCGGCGAACTCGGAGCCGACGCCGGAGCCGACGCCCTCATCAAGGCCGCCTTGCGGAGTGGCTGAGCTCCGCTGGAGCGGTGTCAACAGGGAGAGCGGATCTCCATAAGCGTAACCTTCCCGGCCTGGTTTCGGCCCCTCTCCACAACCATCGCTGAAGCGCTGGACTCATCGGGCGCCGGCCTACTTTCGCTGCCGGGACAGGTCCATCGCAAAGCCCTGGACTTTGCTGCGCTCCTGCAATCCAAGGGCCGCCCC